>JAUYTH010000090.1 GCA_030695165.1 Bacteroidales bacterium | reverse complement strand
AACAGCAGGAAAAGTTTATCAAAAACAGGAGAGCGCTGACATTCTTAAAACCAACTAGTGTAGTATGCCAAGATCGGTAAATTCGGTGGCCTCAAGAGCCCGCCGTAAAAAAATTCTAAAATTAACACGCGGTAATTTCCTTGCTCGTGCAAACGTATGGACAGTAGCGAAGAACACCTATGAGAAGGGTCTTACCTACGCCTACCGCGATCGTAAAAACAAAAAACGCAGTTTCCGCGCACTTTGGATTCAAAGGATAAATGCTGCAGCAAGAGAGCACGGTATGAACTATTCACAGTTCATCGGAAAACTTGCCAAAGGCAATGTAGGTCTAAATCGTAAAGTTCTTGCAGACCTTGCAATGAACAATCCTCAGGCTTTTGAAGCTATCATCAACTCTGTAAAATAGATTTAAATTGAATACACTCCAAATAACAGGCAACAGGTGGTTCAGATTTTCAATCTGGGCGTTCATCTATTTGCTTTGGGTGATATGGTTCGGTAACTGGTGGTTCATTCTTGGGCTGGCGGTTATTTTTGACATCTTTATTACCCGAAAGGTTAAGTGGGCATTTTGGAAAAAGAGCTATAAAGAGGGAGAGAAAAGAAATGCGTGGCTAGACTGGCTGGATGCAATTATTTTTGCGCTTGTGGTCTCTACCTTTATTAAATCTTTCTTTTTTGAGGCCTATATGATTCCGACATCCTCAATGGAGAGGAGCCTTATGACAGGGGATTACCTGTTTGTGAGCAAACTCTCATACGGGCCAAAGGTTTCACAGACACCTCTATCTTTTCCGCTGGTGCACAATATACTACCTGTTACAGGGGGTGAGTCATATCTTAAATGGATACAGAATCCCTACAGAAGGCTTGCCGGTCTTTCAAAGGTGAATAGAGACGATATAGTTGTATTTAATTTTCCTCACGGTGATACCGTCCTTAAGGCGATACCAACGGAGGATTATTACACCCACGTTAGAATTCACGGAAGAGAGCAGACGCAGATGATGTATGGACCGGTAGTTGTACGGCCGGATGATAAAAAGGATAACTATGTAAAGAGATGTGTAGCTATTGCAGGTGACACTCTTGAGATTATTAACGGTAAGGTATATGTAAACGGAGCACCTCAGCAGGTGTTGGAGGGAGTTCAGAACACCTATCGTATTTTCACAAACGGAACTCCGTTCAATACGAAAATTATTGAAGGGATGGGATTAAGCCAGGAAGAGATCTATTTTGACTCTTCAATGCCGGGCTACTCTGCTTTCCCTCTTAACGAAGATGAGGTTAAGGGTATTGCAGGTTTGTCTAATGTATTGGAGATAAGGCAGAATATTGACATCTATCCTCCTGACTTTCCGGATTTTCCACTTATGATTTTCCCTTTCTCGGAGGGTGATAATTTCAAATGGACCCGCGATAATTACGGCCCACTGTGGATTCCTGCCAAAGGAGCCACTGTGGAGTTAAATGAGGGAAATCTGCCTCTCTACACAAGGATAATAACAGCATACGAGAAGA
>JAUYTH010000089.1 GCA_030695165.1 Bacteroidales bacterium | reverse complement strand
ATTTGACAGATATCGCAAACCATTTGACAGAGATCGTAAACCTTTCGAGGGTGATCGCAAACCATTTGAAGGAGATCGCAAGCCATTTGACCGCGAACGCAAACCATTTGACAGAGATCGTAAACCTTTCGACCGCGACCGCAAACCATTTGACAGAGATCGTAAACCATTTGACCGCGATCGTAAACCTTTTGAAGGAGATCGCAAGCCATTTGACCGCGATCGCAAACCATTTGACGGAGAGCGTAAACCATACAACAGAGAAAATGCACCCGTATATTTTGACGAGAACTCATTCAAAAGTGATCGTAAGCCAATAATGAGAGAGAGACGTTCAAAATCTTCTGCATCTGCAGATAACTTTGACGGATCTGTACGTCTTAATAAATTTATATCAAACTCAGGAATCTGCTCACGCCGCGAAGCGGATGAGTACATAGAGGCCGGTTTGGTAAGCGTTAACGGAGAGATTGTTACACAACTTGGCGTAAAGGTGAGTTACAACGATGATATCCGCTTTAACGGTGAGAGACTAAAGGGCGAGGAGAAGGTATATCTCCTTATGAATAAACCTAAGGATTTTGTAACCACAATGTCAGATCCTAACGCAGATAAAACTGTTATGGATCTGGTGGAGGGAAAATGTCCACAAAGAGTTTTTCCGGTTGGTCGTCTTGACAAGATGACTACAGGAGTTTTGCTTCTTACAAATGATGGTGATATGGCCGAAAAGCTAACACACCCTTCTAATTTACAGAAAAAAATCTATCACGTATTTTTAGATAAAAACCTCACAACTTCAGATTTTGAGGCAATTCTCAAAGGGGTAACTCTGGAAGATGGTCCTGCTCACGCAGATGCACTTTCGTATGTAGATGGAGATGAGAGTCAGGTAGGACTTGAGATTCACTCCGGAAGAAACAGAGTTGTAAGAAGGATTTTCGAACATCTAGACTATAAAGTAAAAAAACTTGACAGAGTACTCTTTGCCGGGCTTACTAAGAAAAATCTTCGTCGCGGACAGTGGCGTTTTCTTACAGACCAGGAGGTTGCTATGCTAAGGATGGGTGCCTATGAGTAGAGAGATGGTAACAGATAAAATACATCGTTCAGGATTTGTCAACATTATAGGTAACCCTAATGTTGGCAAATCTACTCTTATGAATGCACTGGTTGGTGAGAGGGTGTCAATTGTAACGTCAAAGGCACAGACTACCCGTCATAGAATAATGGGTATTGTAAACGGAGATGATTATCAGATTGTATACTCAGATACACCGGGAATTCTAAAGCCCAACTACAAGCTCCAGGAGAGTATGATGAGCTTTGTAAATTCGGCTATGTCAGATGCCGATGTTATCCTTTATGTAACAGATGTTGTAGAGAAAAACACCAAAAACATAGAGTACCTCCAGAGACTGAAATCTACCACAATCCCGGTATTACTTGTAATGAACAAAATTGACCTGAGTAATCAGGAGGATATTGAGAAACTCTATCAAACCTGGAAAGAGCTTATTCCTAATGCAGAGATATTTCCTATATCGGCCACCGAAAAGTTCAATCTGGATCCGCTCTTTAACCGGATTTTGGAGCTACTGCCACAGAACCCGGCGTGGTACGATAAGGATATCTTCACCGACAGGAATCTGCGCTTCTTTGCAAGTGAGATAATACGTGAGAAAATTCTAATCAATTACGGTAAGGAGATTCCCTATTGTACTGAGGTTGTAATTGACTCATTCAAAGAACTTGAGGGGATACACCATATTGACGCAATCATATATGTAATGAGAGATTCACAAAAGGGGATCCTTATCGGCAAAGGGGGGCTCGCTCTTAAAAGAGTAGGTACCCAGGCAAGAAAAGATATGGAGAGCTTTTTTGAAAAAAAGGTTTTTTTACAGATATTTGTAAAGGTAAATCCGGACTGGCGTGAGGATAACAAAAAGCTCAGGCAGTTCGGCTATATTCAGGATTAGTACACAACTTTATATTTGATAATGAGCAATCCAGATCTTGATTTTGATTTCGAGGCGGAAGAACCGTTGGAGAGTTCCGAACCTGCAGAGGGAAGTAAATACGACAAACTAATCAACGAGGGAGACAAAAGGTACAAACTTACCGGTATGTACAAAGAGTGGTTCCTCGACTACGCCTCCTATGTAATACTGGAGCGTGCGGTTCCCCATATTGATGATGGGCTTAAACCTGTCCAGAGACGTATTCTTCACTCAATGAAAAGGATGGACGATGGTCGTTACAACAAAGTTGCCAACATCATAGGTCACACAATGCAGTTTCACCCTCACGGAGATGCCTCTATTGGTGATGCATTGGTTCAGATCGGACAAAAGGATCTGCTGGTAGATTGTCAGGGTAACTGGGGAAACACAATCACCGGAGATAGCTCAGCAGCTCCGCGTTACATTGAGGCCAGGCTAAGTAAATTTGCCAACGAGGTTCTTTTTAACGCAAAGACTACCAAATGGATGAAATCCTATGACGGCAGAAATTTGGAGCCTGTTAGCCTGCCGGCAAAGTTCCCGCTTCTTTTGGCAATGGGTGTAGAGGGGATTGCAGTGGGTCTTGCCTCCAAAATTCTTCCACATAACTTTAACGAGCTCATAGATGCATCTATCTCCTACCTAAAAGGGGAGAGTTTTGTTCTCTATCCGGACTTCCCTACCGGAGGTCTGGCAGATTGCACCAGATACAATAACGGGCTTCGCGGATCTGCAATAAAAGTGAGGGCTAAAATCAGCAAACTGGATAAAAAGACACTGGTTATATCTGAGATTCCATTTGGCTTAACCACCACAAAGCTCATTGAGTCAATCCTTAAAGCTAATGACAAGGGCAAAATAAAAGTAAGAAAGGTAGACGATAACACCTCGGAAGGGGCAGAGATTGTTGTCCATCTGCACAACGACATTTCACCGGATAAAACCATAGATGCACTCTACGCCTTTACAGATTGCGAGATCTCTATCTCTCCAAACTCCTGTGTGATAATGGAGAGTCAGCCACACTTTATAGGTGTGGATGTTATACTTCGTTACAATACAGACCACACACGTGATCTTCTCAAGATGGAGCTTGAAATAAGGCTTGCAGAGCTGGAGGATAACTGGCACTACACATCTCTGGAGAAGATATTCTTTGAGGAGAGAGTATACCGGTTGTTGGAGAAGGATGCCAGGAACTGGGAAGAGCAGCTGGTAACGATCGAGCAGGAGCTCAAAAAATTTGAACCAAGACTTAAAAGAGAGGTAACACCGGAAGATGTTCTCCGGTTGGTAGAGAAGCCTGTTAGAAAGATCTCAATGTTTGACGTTAAACAGCTTGAAGATGCAATCTTAAGGATTGAGTCAGAGATAACCGATGTTCAATATAATCTTGAACACCTTACTCAATACACTATCAAGCACTTCACTCAACTTAAGAAAAAATATGGTGCAAATTTTCCAAGAAAAACCGAGCTATGCAGTTTTGAGACCATACAGGCTACGAAAGTTGTTGCAGTGAATGCCAAACTTTATGCAAATATGGAGGAGGGGTTTGTTGGAATGGATCTTAAGCGTGACGAAAATGCAGAGTTTGTATGCGAGTGTTCAGATATTGACGATATAATAGTTTTTCTCAAGAACGGTAGGTATATAGTTACAAAGATCTCGGAAAAACAGTTTGTCGGTAAAGATATAATCTACGTGGGGCTCTTCACTAAAAACGATGAGCGGACAATCTATAACGCAGTTTACAAGAACGGGAAGGGTGGAGAGGTTTACGTTAAACGCTTTGCGGTGTCCGGTGTTACACGGGACAAAGAGTATGACCTTACCCAGGGTAAAGATGGTAGCCAGGTGCTGTGGTTTACAGCCAACCCGAACGGAGAGGCAGAGGTTCTCAAGATTTTTCTCAAGCCAAGACCTAAACTCAAAAAGCTTATTCTGGAGTTTGATTTCTCAAATCTTGCAATTAAGGGGAGGAGCTCTATGGGTAACATCTTAAGTAAGAATCCAATTCACAAAATTCAACTTAAGGCAAAAGGGGTATCTCAGTTTGGAGGACAGTCAATCTGGTTTGACAGAGATATCAACCGTCTCAATACAGACTCAAGAGGTCTCTATCTTGGAGATTTTATGACAAATGATCATATTCTTGTAGTTTGTAAAAACGGAGAGTATTACACTACCAATTTTGACCTGAGTAACAGATATCAGGGAGATATTCAGATTGTCGAGAAACTCGATATTCACAAAGTTTATTGTGCAGTCTATTATGACTCTGAGGCCGGATGCTTCTATGTTAAAAGGTTCTCTTTCGAACCTAACGACAATACTGTACAGCTCTTTATCAGCGAAACTCCGGGCTCGTATCTGCACTCAATCTCAAATGATAAATTCCCTCAACTGGCAATCTCTTTTACCGGGAAACACCACAAGCGGGCTGACGAAAAAATTGATGTAGAGGAGTTTATTGCCTGCAAAAGCTTCAGAGCGAAAGGCAAGAGAGTTACAACTTTTGAAGTGGGTTCGGTATCATTTATTGAACCTTTAGATAAAGAGAGCAATATCGATATAGTAGAAGATATAGCAGAGAACATACCGGACGAGCCGGAAACCGGAGATGTCACTGAAATCTCTCCTACCCTCTTCTGAGGAATATTAACAGGAAGAGCAATGATTATTTCACTAACAGGATTTATGGGTGTGGGTAAGAGCACGATAGCAGAGAAGCTATCTGCACATCTGTATTGTAAGCATATAGATCTGGACAGCTATATTGAGGAGTTAAGAGGTGAAAAAATCGTGGATATTTTCGCTTCACACGGCGAAGAGTATTTTCGGGAGATTGAGGAGCAGGCTCTGTTAAAACTGCTTTCTCAGAACAGAGAGAAGGTGATGGTATTATCCCTTGGAGGTGGTGCACTTATCTCTTCTAAAAACAGAGAGCTCATAAAAACACAAACTCAGTGCATATATTTAAGGGCTAATATTGATACTCTCACACAACGACTTATGCACAGCAGAAAATCGAGACCTCTTGTTCATAAAGAGGAGAGTCACGCTTTAAGCAGTAAGATAGATGAGTTATATCTGGAGAGAGAGCAGGGGTATAGAGAGAGTGCATCAATAATCATTGATGTAGATAACCTTTCGCTTAAGGAAATACTAGTAAAGATTCTCTCGATTGTATAGTTAAATAGGGTCCTCAATGAGCTTAATATCCCTGACCCTTAACTGAATGTTTGCAATACCTCTGTAGTAGTTCTCTGCAATAGAGTAGCAGATATCCACCGGACTTCCCGATTTTAGATGCTCAAAATGTTCCGAGCGGTTGAAGGCGATAGCAGATATGTGTCTGTGAAAATCATCCTCCTGGATCAGTTCCAGTTTAAGGTGGCCGGATTCTGAGCCCACTTTTCTTCCGTTGCCATTGTCATAAACTCTCTCAGAGATAAATACCGGAGATAAATTTCCCGGTCCAAAGGGCTGAAATTGCTTTAGTACATTAAAGAACCTTGGAGTTATCTGCTTAAAATCCAAATATGTATCAATATTAATTACAGGTGTCAATATCTCTGCAGTTATTTTTGCCGAGACATAGTTTTCAAAACGCTCTTTGAACTTTTCGAAATTCTCCTCCCTGAGAGTAAGACCTGCAGCGTACATATGTCCTCCAAAATTTTCCAGCAGATCTGAGCAGTTTTCTATTGCCTCGTATAGGTCAAAGCCCGGGATACTCCTTGCAGATCCTGTAATAAAACCATTCGATTTACAGAGCACAATCGTTGGCCTGTAGTAGTTCTCTACAAGTCTGGATGCAACAATTCCCAGAACTCCCTTATGCCAGGTAGGGTTATAAACAACTGTAGATCTTTTCTTGGAGAAATCTTCTACAAGGGACGCCATCTCACTCGCCTCAAAGGTGATCTTTCTATCCTCGTTCTTTCGGTCGTTGTTGTGGGTGTTTATTGTATCTCCAATAATCCTGGCGTCATTATCATTCCTGGAGGTGAGCAGATCCACCGCTGTCTTTCCCGACTCCATCCTTCCTGCGGCATTGATTCTGGGGCCAATCTTGAATACGATATCATCTATGGTTATCATATGCTTCTCGAGCCCGGCCAATTTGATTATTGAGAGCAACCCTTTTCTTGGAGATAGATTCAGCTGCTTGAGACCGTAGTAGGCCAAAACTCTGTTCTCTCCGGTAATAGATACCAGGTCCGATGCGATACTGACCACCATAAGGTCCAGTA
>JAUYTH010000050.1 GCA_030695165.1 Bacteroidales bacterium | reverse complement strand
ACCTTAGCCGTGTGGAGAGGTATGACAAACAACTTACCGAACTTATGGGGCTGGATCCTTCAAATATGAACCTTCAGGAGAAGATGGCAAAACACAGAGAGTACCGGGAAGATCGATACGAGAAGCTTCTGGATGCCGTTTACCATAGAAGAGGGTGGAACAAAAACGGCATTCCTAAAGTAGAGCACCTTAAATCTATCGGGATGGACCTTCCGGAGTTGATTGAGGTTGTTGCTCCGCTTCAATAAAAAAGATAACTTAGTCCGGTAAACAGTTACCGAAAAATATTATCAACAATATGAAAATCAAAAAAGTAACAAATTTTTTGACCATATCTCTGCTCACTGCCTTTACGGTGGTGAGTTTGAGTGTTATGGGATGTAAGGAGCAAGTTAAGACAGATCCAAAAAACCCTTACGGGCTGGATATTATAAACTCCCTGGAGGCATACTCAAAAACTGTTGAGGCAGACAGCAGCAACCTGCTGGTAGATCTTGAGAAACACATTCCAGGAGTTGTTCTGGACATTCGCTATGCTACCGAAAACAACTTTACCGGCAAAAAAATCTACACCGCTCCAAAGGCGTGGCTAAGGAGAGCTGCTGCAGATTCTCTGCTTAAAATTCAGCAAATTCTCGCTCAGGAGGGTTTGGGAATCAAGGTTTTTGATGCCTACAGGCCCTATGCCGGCACTCTTTATTTTTATGAGGTTTACGGAGATACCACATTTGTGGCAGCTCCCTGGAAGGGCTCCATACACAACAGAGGTGGTGCAGTTGACCTTACCCTCATTAACCTTGCAACAGGAGAAGAGCTTGTAATGCCAACTCCGTTTGATGAGTTTTCCGAAAAGGCATCCTATCACTATAAAGAGCTTCCGCCCGAGGTGCTGGCAAACCGAGATAAACTTCTCAAAGTAATGACAGAGAATGGATTCACATTTTACGAGTATGAGTGGTGGCATTTTAACATCAAAGGAAGAGATAAGTACTCCCTTATGGATATCTCTTTCGAAGATCTGGAAAAGTTGTAACCTAGCCATTCAATAATAACCCGAACGAAAAATCAACAGTAACAATTATGAGGTCAAAATATCTATCTGCAATAGTTCTATCCCTGATGCTTTGCGCAACAGTAGTTAACGGACAGAATCTCAACCCGAACAAGGTTACCTACCCGGAGTATAGTGCCCAATATCGCAGCAACTTCATATTCCCGGATGTAAAAGATTATAAGGTAGTTGTATGCGATTTTCATACACATACCATCTTTTCCGACGGCCTGGTGTGGCCTACGCTAAGAGTTTCCGAGGCGTGGACAGGAGGTGTGGATGCACTCTCTATTACAGATCATATCGAGTATCGCCCCTACAGAAAATACACCAACAACGACCACAACACCTCGTACGAGATAGCCCTCCCTGCTGCCCAAAGTGCGGGGTTGATTCTTATCCGGGGGACAGAGATTACCCGTACACAGAAAACCCTGGGCCACTTCAACGCCATTTTTGTAAAGGATGTGAACCCGATTGCAGTTGATGACCCTAAAGCATCTATCGTGGAGGCAAAAAAACAGGGGGCTTTTCTAATCTGGAATCACCCAGGCTGGGCTGTAGATACCACCATCATCACGGAGTTTCAGGCAGATCTATTTAAGGATAAGCTCATTGATGGCATTGAGGTCTTCAATAACAGCGAATTTTACCCAAGAGTTGTCTCCTGGGCTGTTGATATGGGGCTTACAATGATTGCAACAAGTGATGTTCACGGAAATGTGGAGAGCGGGACACTTCGCGAAAAGGGGTTTGAGAGACCGGTTACCCTTGTCCTTGCCAGGGAGAAAAGTGAAGCGGGTATCCGGGAAGCTTTAGACAACAGAAGAACTGTAGCCTGGTTCCAGAATATGCTGGCAGCACACGAAAATACGGCAAAACTATTTGTCTCTGCAAATATTTCGGTAACTAAAATAAAAAGAGACGAAAAGAGTAACTGGATAAATATTACAAACAGAAGCTCTGTTCTGTTTAAAATACGGATTAACAAAAACCTATATACACTCCCGGCTCTTTCGTCAATTATTGTATCTCAGCCTATAGCTAATGGAGATGTTCTAAAAGCAAATTTTGAGAACTTTTTTATCTATGAAAACAAAACTTTGGCACACGATTTGTATTTTAATTAGTCGAGAAGTTTTTTCATAGTTTAAGTTTTAGGTTAAGTAACAGGAAAGGCATCGTCATAAACAGGCGATGCCTCTCTTTTTTAATTTTGCATTTAATAAAAAAGATCGTATATTTGCGGGCCTTTTCTCGAGAAGATAAGGAAGTTAAAATAATAAAAACTTTAAAATCACAGTATTATGGCTGTTAAAATTCGTCTTGCAAGACACGGTAAAAAGAATTTCGCATTCTACCATATCGTAGTGGCAGACAGTCGTGCACCACGCGATGGTCGCTTTATTGAGCGTATTGGCTCATATAACCCAAACACAAACCCGGCAACAATTGAATTGGACAACGAAAAAGCCCTTAACTGGCTTTATAACGGTGCCCAGCCTTCTGATACCTGCCGCAGAATTCTCTCTTACAAAGGTGTTCTTTTAAAGAAACATCTGCTTGAGGGGGTTAAGAAAGGAGCAATAACACAAGAGGTGGCAGACTCTAAATGGAGTGCCTGGATGACAGAGAAAGAGAGTAAAGTTGTTGCCAAAAAATCTGAACTGGCTCAAACCAGCCGCTCTGCAAAAAAATCTGCTTTAGAGGTTGAAGCTAAGATCAAAGAGACAAGAGCAGAAGAGATTGCCAAGAAGAAGAGAGACGAGGCTGCTAAAGCTGCAAAAGCTGCTGCTGCCGAATCAAATGTAGAGGTTGAGGCCGAAGTTGCAGAGGTTGAAGCTCCTGCAGTTGAAGAAGCTCCTGCAGTTGAGGAAACTCCGGTTCAAGAGTAATTGTAATGTCAGCGCCGGCAAATAGTTTACTGCCTGTCGCAAAGGTCATAAAATCTTTCGGGGTAAAAGGAGAGATGTTAATTAGATACTCTCCCCACTTTCAGGAAGAGATAGATGAGAAGAGACCGGTATTCATCGCATACGATGGACTACCGGTCCCCTTTTTTATTGAGAGTCTCACAAACAGAGGTACAGACCAGGCGCTGGTAAAGCTGAGCGGTATTAACTCAGATGAACTAGTTAATGAGATCTCCGGTGAGATTATCTTCATCGAACAAAAGGGGCAAAAGGCAAAAGAGAAGAGCTTCTCTGCAACAGATATCAACGGCTATACTGTACTGAATGATAACGGAGATGTAATTGGTACTGTTGCGCAATACTACGACTATCCGGGTAATCCTTGCTTTGGAATCACACGCATCGACAAAGAGAGAGCAGAGCTTCTCCTGCCTGTTCACGAAGATATAATCAAAAAAATTGACCCCCGGAAAAAGGTGCTGATTGCACAAATTCCCGAGGGCCTTCTGGATATCTAAAACCTCTGTTTAGTCTGTTGTAATCTGAATGCCGATGCTCAGCCTTGGCACCTCTAAAGAGACCTCGTTTGGGTTGAAAAAGTTTGTGAGCCTGTAGCGGGCGAAGATAGAGTATTTCCCCTTTGAAACAGCTCCGTAAACACCCGCCTGAATCGGATTGAATTTTGATCCGTCCCTGTATTTATATTTATTCTGCTTCCCGTTCTCAATGGTCTTTACATTGTATCTCTTATTGTAGGAGTAGTCTATATAACCTCCTAAATCCAGCGCAAAAGGTTTATTGCTCTTAGGGAAGAAGTAGAATCTGTTGATAAGACCAGTCCCGAGATTACTGCTGCGGAAATACTCCTGCTTAACCTCTCCGGGAACATTGGAGACAAATGTTTCGTTAGCTGCAGCCTCTTTCATCTGGTAGGTGTAGCAGGTGTACTGGAAAGTGGTACCTATTGCGTATCTGCTACCGGGACGGTAGAAATATTTAAATCCCGCCTCAAGGTTGTATGAACTTCCGTAGTGAATCGGGAGAAACTCTTCGTTATTTGTAAGAACCGCCATAGAGATCCCGATGTGAAAATCCTCAAAACTTCTTGGGTATTTTGTTTTTTTAACTGTAACTCCACTCTCCTGATGGTTGTAATTGGAGACGCGATCTATAGAGTCCTTCTTTCTGAAGCTTATGGGTGACTGAACCGCAATCTCTGCCTGTCCTATCTTCACCACAGTTTGGGAGACTGCTTTTGAAGAGGTTAGTACAATTGAGACAGGTAATAGGAGTGAAATGGCTGTAAGTTTTATAATAGTTTTCATATAATTATCTGATTTATAGTAGTTATTTTACTTTTATAGCACCGGACATAGCTGCGTTTACAACCGTTTTGTCTATGTTTCCGAAGATGGATATCACCGAAAATTCACTTGGATTGGTTGTGAAAAAGAGCAGCACACCCTGAGCAGTGCTAGTAGTATACATCTCAAGAGTCTCCTCTCCATCCTTTACCATTACTATCCGTTTGAACATATCTGTACCTATTAGTCCATCCAGCTCTTTTCTAAGAGAGAGTCTAATTGGGATGCCATTCTCAACGGCACCGGCCTTGATGTTTAAAATTCTCATCTCTGTAATCTTTGAGAGCAGATCTTTTGTAGATGCGTCCACATCTGTAGTTGAAGCAATCTGTAACAACGAGGGAGAGATAATTATTGACTCTACACCCTTTCTCTTCTCGTACTTGTCCAGAATCTCATTAATCTGTTTTGTCTGCCCCAACGCTGTAAGCGGCATAATAACCGCGACAAACATTAGTATTAGTAGTTTTTTCATCACTGATAATTTTTATTATTGCTGGTCAGTTTAAGTTTAAGTCTTTCATTCTGTAAGACGACCATCTCAGTCATTTTGTGTCATCGCCTTACTCATTGAGCGAAGAGGAGATAGCGCATCTCCCACTTTACCCATACCTTCCAGTTGAGCTGTACTGTTTTTAAATTTACCCATCATTGAGTTAATACTACTCAACTGGCCATCGGCTTTGCTCATTGCAAGCTCTTTGTTATAAACATTAACACCGTCAATTATCATCTTTAGAGAGTCGCCTCTCTCCGGCATTATAAGGTATGTGAACAGAGCCAGAGCTGCTGCCGCTGCAACCGAGATCCAGCGGAAGTGGAAACTCCTTTTAAAAGTGGTACTCTGCATAGATGTGTCAACCTGCTCCTCATCCTTTAATTTATCTGCTTCATCACTAAAGCAGTTGAATAGTGGCTTATAGGCAAGCAACTCCTCATCCTTTACCTCTCCCCTAAAGTAGTCTCTAAGTTGCTGCTCCTCTTGTAGGGTTGTCTCTGCGTTAAAGTATCTTTCTAAAAGAGCTTTAACTTCGTCTATCTTTTCCATTTGCCAATAGTTTTTCTCTTAATTTCTGTCTTGCTCTTGAGAGCAGTGTTCTTACATTTCCTTCGGAAGTTCCGAGAATCTTCGCTATCTCATCCATCTCATATCCCATAATATCTCTTAATCTTACTGCAATCATCTGGTCGTGAGGGAGGATACTTAAATAACTGTTTATGGAACATAATTCATCTTTGTGCTCAACGGCCACCAAAGGATCGTTATCTGTGTAGATATGGAAATTTGGATTGAGTGAATCCATATTGTTCTTTTTGAGCTTGAGATAATCCAGGCATACGTTTTTAAGTATATGCATTGTGAGTGCCTCCGGATTCCTTATCTCCTGTAATTCATTTGATTTCCATAACTTTATAATAGCTTCCTGTACCATATCATCGGCCGTGGAAGCACCATCCTTTACAAATCCGCTTGCAAAGTTTATAAGCCTTGGCCTTAGTTTACTAACTACTATGTTAAACTCCTGAGGTGTCATTCCAAATCTAAGACGAACAGAGAGAGTTTTTGTTACAACATTAGAATATAAAATTGAGACCTATATTAAGGCCGCTGTCACCATCTCTTTTGTCAAAGGGTTTCCCCCACTCTGCCGAGATTATGAAATTCCTGTTCATAACCGCTTTAATTCCCAACCCGGCACTTACGTGAAACGAATCTGAGTCAAAGGGAGAGAGCTCCCCGGCAGCAATTAAATCTCCAACACCGCTGTTAGAAGATAGCATCAAAAAATCTCTCTTATAGTACTGGACCACCCTTCCGGCGTCCAGGAATGGATTGAGAGCCAGGTACCAATTCTGCTTGAAGAGGTTAAATGGGGCAAAACGGTATCTAAGCTCGAGATTACCAAGAATTACACCGGCGCCGGCAACTCTGTTCCTGAGCACCCCTCTAATTGTATTTAACCCCCCCAGCCCCTCGCTTGTTATCTGCCGGAAATAGAGGGTTGAGATATTCTGTACCATATAAAAGGGCTGATTGCCCCGGATGGTTCCCTGGTATGTCCCTCTTGCTGCAAATGTAAGCTTCTCCTTATATAATGGGATAAAGCCCGACGCCGAGAGATAGAGTTTTGTGTAACCGCCGCTCTTTTTCCCGGGTGAGAGCAGCGAGATAACCTCTCCTTTGAACCCCCTGTAAGGGTCTGCCTCATTATCTCTGGTATCATAGACCCCTCCTAGTTTTAGCTCTACACGTGTGCCTCCATCTCTCTCCAACGGAGTGATAATACCGGCCTCCACATAGCTCTTAAAGAGGCTTGGTTCGTTCGCATACTCATCACTCTTTACAGCTCCTGTTTTGTAGCTGTATATCCCCAAGCCTGCAACCCACTCCAGATTCTTCACTATCTTCCCCTGAAAATCTGCAGTAGCCCTAAATAGATTACGGTCAAATTTATAGTATGCAGTCCCTTTATCTCTTTTATAGGCAGATATATATCCGTCAAAGCCGTAAAAGTCCATCATTCTGTCTGTGAGGTAACTTATATCTACTGTTGTGCGTAGGTTCTTAAGCAGATATCTTGAGTCGTAAA
>JAUYTH010000042.1 GCA_030695165.1 Bacteroidales bacterium | reverse complement strand
TCAATAATAGGAGCAATCATACGACAAGGTCAACACCAGGTTGCCCAGAAATCTATTACTACCGGTTTGTCAGATTTGAGTACTATCTCATTAAAATTTGAGTCATTAACTGCTATTGCCATTTTAGAATTATTTTAAATTAAACATTTGTGACTGCTAATTTAATATGTTTTTTTTAAAAACCCTTAAAAAACTTACACAACAGAGTCTGCCTCCCAAACAAATGCCCTCAGCCCCTGCTCTTGTGCCTGGTCGTTTGCACTGCGTAATCTCTCTATCAAAGCTCCAGACTGGCTATCCTCTACAACGGCTAGTGTTGCCATATTTTTAGATGGCCAGGCGTGAGTTCCATAGTGTGGTTCACCCTTTTTGGAGCCTCTCCCCTGAACATCGGTCCATTTGGTAAATCCTCTTATAGAGAGTTCGTCCAGAATATTCATCACTACAGTAGAGTGTGCCTGGTTATATATAATCATTATTGCTTTCATACTCTTCTTTTTATGAGTTTAATTTGGCGTGTGCTCTGCGCTTTCTCTTGATATCTCCTGCGTGGAATGAGGTATAAACCGTTGGAATTACCACAAGGGTCAGGATTGTAGAGAGCGTTAATCCTCCAATGATGGAGATACCCATCGGCTGCCATATCTCCGACCCCTCACCTATACCTATAGCCATTGGCAACATACCCAGGATGGTTGTTATTGTTGTCATAAGAACCGGACGCAAACGTGATCGTCCTCCCGAAACCACAGAGCGCATTACGCTCATTCCCCTCTCTTTGTTGAGGTTAATGTAGTCTATAAGCACAATACCGTTTTTCACCACAATACCCACGAGCATTACAGCTCCAATGAGAGCAATAAGACTGAGAGAGGTTCCTGTAAGCCAAAGGGCTACAAATACTCCTGTAAATGCAAATGGTAATGAGAACATTATTATGAAAGGGTCCCTAAATGATTCAAACTGAGCAGCCATTACGATATAGGTCAACATAACTACCAGTAGTAACAGGGTGAGCATATCTGCAAAGGACTCCTGCTGCTCTTCATAAGATCCCGATAACTCTACTGCGATGTTTGCCGGGAGAGCTATTTTATCTACTTCTGCTGTAACCTCGTTTGCTATATCTCCTAAGGCTCTTTTATAGATAGAGCCGGTCACCTTTATTACACGTTCTCTGTCCAGGTGCTCAATCGAAGGGGGTGCAAAGTCTTCATTTACAGTTCCAACTTCGCTCAAACGCACACTCCTGCCGGCATTGTTATATAATAGTATCTCATTGATATCCTCTATGCTTGTCCTGTGGCTGAGGTCGTTTCTAACAACTATGTCATACTCCTCTCCATCCTCTCGGAATCGAGTTGTAATAATACCGTTGATTCTGTTCCTTACTACATTTGCTGCAGATGTAAGGTTGATTCCGTTCATAGCCAGCTTTGCCCTGTCGAACTCAACTCTCAGCTGAGGCATATAATCTTCTCTGCTCAGCTTAACATCCCTCAGGCCGGGAGTTTTACGCATAATCTCAGCTACCTGCTCCGCAACAACAGCTGCATCGTCCATATTGTAACCCAGCACATTCAGCTCAAGGCCGGATCCTCCGGTGCCCATTCCCGGGTTTGACCCTCCCGGTGTTACCTCAAAACGGTAAAGTTCAGGAATCACCTTAAGCTCCTCTCTTATGAGGTCCGATATTTCGAAGATATCCCTCTCTCTCTCTCCTGCCTTGCTCAACCTTGCCGTGTAGGTTATAAGGTGAGAGCCGGAGCTGTTAAGGGACATAAAGATATTCGATCCGTCAGATTGCCCCATTGATGTCTGGAGAACCTCAATCTCCGGATATTTCTCTTTCCACTGTTTATATAGATATTCGTTAAGGGTCCTTGCCTGCTCTACTCTGGTTCCCACAGGAAGCTCCACTTTTATTGATATCTGGGCATTATCGGAGGTTGGGAAAAAGTCTGTCCCCACCTTGGTAAGCAGCATTACGCTGGACAAAAAGAGTGCGAAAGAGGCAATTAAAACGACCTTCCTATTTGATACCGCCCAACGCAAAAGCCCGGCATACCATCCATCCAGCGAGTCCAGCCCTCTCTCAATAGGAGAGTATAGGTACGTAAACGCCTTGCTTCTCTTAGGGTCCCTCCTGAGCATCCTGGAGCTGAGCATTGGTGTAAGGGTAAGCGCAGCAACTGTAGATACTGTGATTATTATGGTAACAATCCATCCAAGCTGTTTGAACATAATCCCGGCAAGACCGGTAACCATTGTGAGCGGGAAGAACACCGCCACGATTGTAAGTGTAGATGCCACTACCGCCACAGCTACCTCATTGGTTGCATAGATTGCCGCATCCCTTGGCTTACTCCCCTTCTCTATATGTGACGTTATATTCTCCAGAACCACAATCGCATCGTCCACCACCATCCCAATGGCAATAGAGAGGGAGCTTAGAGATATAATATTAAGGGTGTTTCCGGTAATCATCAGGTAGATGAATGCCGCAATGAGCGATACCGGAATGGTAAGAATAATTATAAATGTTGCCCTCCATCTTCCCAGGAAGAAGAGCACCACAATCATCACAAAGAGTCCTGCAAGAAGCACTGTCTCTGTTAGTGAGCTAATACTGCTCTTAATGAATTCAGATGTATCCAAAACCATCTCCAGCTGTACATCTGCCGGAAGAGCAGCCTTTATTGCAGGCAGCTCTTTGTTAATTCTGTCTACAATCTCAACCACATTTGAGCCGGACTGTTTTTGTATAACAATCATTGCACTACGCTCTCCATTGGTAAGAACCTCTGTAGCACGCTCTTTGAGGGTGTCTTTTACTGTTGCAACATCTTTAATGTAGATGTTCCTTCCCATAAAACTGCCTACAATTATATCCCCGATCTGGTCGCTGCTCTTAAACTCGCCATCTACCCGAACGGAGAATGTCTCAGAACCTATATCTATATTACCGGCAGGCATATTACGGTTCTCCATTGCCAACAACCCGGAGATCTGCTCTATAGATAGCTTGTAGGCCTCCATCTTTTTAGGATCTACCCTAACCTGAATCTCTCTTTGTGGGGCACCCGAAATGGATACCGAGGCAACTCCGTCTATTCTGTTGATAGGGTTTGCAACCTTCTCCTCCAGAATTTTATATAGCCCCTGCTCATTTTGTGATGTCCTTGCACTCATAAATGCAACCGGCATCATAGATGAATTAAACTTTAAAACTACCGGGTTCTCGGTATCCTCCGGAAGGAAGTTCCTCTGCATATCCAGTACTGTCCGTATATCATTTGCGGCCTCATCCATATCTGTCCCATATTCAAACTCAATAGTTATGAGGGAGATATTGTCTTTAGATGTAGATGAGATTCGCTTAAGATCCGACACAGTACTTAGTGACATCTCAAGTCTTTTGGTAACATTCTGTTCAATATCGGTAGCACTTGCTCCCGAATATGTGGTCATTATTGTTACCGCATTCAGCTCAATTTCGGGGTATAGGTCTACGGAGAGTCTCGTAAATGAGAAGAGACCAAAGACCACAATCCCGATAAAAATCAGGGCGGTTGTTACCGGTTTCCTGACCGCGGTTTCGTATATTTTCATAATTGAAATTCTGTTTATTTAGTTAGATCCAGTCCTGACTCGGTTACCTTTACAGTGATTTTGTCCGAAAGTGCAGATTGACCGGCTACAACCACCTTATCTCCTACCTCAATACCGCTTACCACTTCGTAAATTGAGCCTATTCTCCTGCCAAGCTCTATTTTTGTGTAGATAACAACATCTCCGTCAAGAGTGTATACATATTTATCATTAGTTCCGGACTGTTTGATAACTGCTTTATCGGGAACCACAACTCTCTCTTTCT
Source organism: Bacteroidales bacterium (assembly GCA_030695165.1). Lineage (GTDB taxonomy): Bacteria > Bacteroidota > Bacteroidia > Bacteroidales > UBA932 > Bact-08. The sequence continues at coordinate 5,962 of JAUYTH010000042.1, read as the reverse complement.
CGCCGAAATTCACCTTAGCACGGGCAAACATTCCGGGACGAATAAGCAGTGACGGGTTGTCAATTCTAACCTCTGCCACAAAAGTTCTGGTTGTTGCATCAACTGTCGGGTGTATTAACATAACCTTTCCGTTGAATTTTTTGTCCGGATAGATATCCAGAGAGATCTCTGCCGGGGTGCCCACCTTAACCTGCGGGAAGAACTCCTCGGAGATACTAATGAGAATCTTAACCGGTTGCATCTGCATAACCACCAAAATAGGCTGCCCTGTTGCAAGGTCTCCGTCAAAGAAGTTCTTCTGAACAACTATTCCGTCTATAGGAGAGAGGAGCTTTGTGTTTTTATCCAGGTTTGCAAGGCTCTTCTCAGATATGCTCACCTGTGTTTTAAGCTGGTCATACTGCTGCTCGGCTACTCCGCCGGCTCTGTAAAGAGCCTCAATACGAGAGAGATCCAGTTTAAGATTCTCTATCTGAATCTTTGCCTGTGCATAGTTTAAATTCTCCATCTCCACCAGAAGCTGTCCCTTTTTTACCCTTGAGCCTATCTCTACATAGATCTTCTCTATCCTCTGGGCCGCAGCACTGGATATAAAGTTCTTAACCAACGGTTCGATGTTTCCTGTAAATTCGAAATCTTGTCTTACGGTTGCCTTCTCTATGGTTGCAACTTTAACCGGAAACTCTTTTTGTGTACTCTCTGTGGCTGCTTCGCCCGAGCAGGCTGCAAGGGCAAGTGTGCCAAGAAGAATAAGTGATGCAAATTTTTTCATATTGTAATTTATTTATTGTCTGTTAATTGTTTTTCTATACTGTCGTTGCCAAGAACCTTCTCATAGTCATTCTTTGCCTTTATATAGTCATATATTGTCTGGTTGAGGTTGAGTTTAGATCTGGTGAGTGCAACCTCGGTGTCGTTAAGCTCAAGCAGAGTGCCTGCCCCGGTATTGTACCTTACTTTAGATATCTCATACCCCTTTTTGGCCTGCATAACAGCCTCTTTATCTGACTCAAGCTGAATCTTTGCCCTGCTCATCTCATTGAGCGAGTTTCTGGCAGCCAGGCTTAGATTGCTCTCCAGAAGATCTCTCTGCAATTGAAGTTGTCTCATAACAACCCGGCTCTGCTTCTCTTTGAGCACATTGGACATCTTACTGAAGATAGGGATCTGAATCGCTAAACCTACTGCAAATGAGTTGGCCCAACGCTCACTAAAGGTGAACTCCTGACTCTGCATCTGAAGCTGGTAGTTAGCAAAACCGGCAACAGATGGTAATCTTTGCGAGCGGATAAGCTCTATACTCTTGTCCAGCTTCTCCATTTGGATATCCATAGTCCTGAGGTTACTGTTCTCCTCCAGCGAGAGATCTCCCGCAGGGGAGTATTGGATAATCTCACTCTCATATTTAGATATATCTCCCTCCAGAGTAAGAGAGGTGTTCAGGTCCAGTGAGAGCAGCACCTTGAGTTGCATCTTGGATAGCTCCAGTCCGTTTTTCGCCTGAGTTATCGATGGTAAAATATTTCTTACGGCAACATCGGAACGAATCTTATCATACTCCGAAGCCAGGCCGTTTTCGAACATCTTTCTGATATTATCTGCAGTCTCCTTTGCATTCTTATAACTCTCCTCCAGCACCTTGAGTGACTCCTCAAGCATAAGGATTCCGTAGAATGAGTTCTTAACCTGAGCAATTAGGTCAATTTTTGTGCTCCTTGCAGATTCCAGTGCAGATCTCAGCTCTATATCGGACATCTCTATGTTCTTTAGCAGAGCAAGAGAGAATATCGGCACCTGCAGAGTTCCGGTCACTGCATAACTGTTTGTGGAACCAACCTCCATCTTACCACCCGGGAAGAAATCGGAGAAGAAAACCGGTTTTAGAACATTGTTGGTATACTGGGCATTTGCTCCCACAGATGGAAGCAGCATATACCAATTCTCTTTTTTTAGCCAGTCTACCCTTGCTATCTCCTCATCTGCAACCTTTACGCTTAGATTCTGATCTACAGCAATCTCCAGCGCTTTGTCAATTGTAAGACGAAGTTCCTGAGCAACAGGCTGCCCGGCGTTTGCAGTACCTACTGCAACAACTAGCACAAAAAGTGTTAAGAGCACTTTTAATTTTGTCTGGAATTTCATAAACTCTTATTATTTGTTAATTTGTATGTATTTGTCTATCATTTCTATCCCCTTTAATGTCGATATTCCGCGGAAGTAGAGGATTACAACCTCCCGGAAAAGATCCTTTCTGGAGTGCTCTTTGAGCGGGAACACTTCACTATCTTCAATTATGTTTGAGATCTCTATTATAATCTTTGTTACCAGATCTATATTAATATTCTCAATTACCAGCCCCTCTTTCTGACCCTGTTTCAGATACTCAATGGTCTTCTCTCTGTGGTAAACGGTAAACTTCTCAACAGTCTTCTTGTAGATTGGGTAGTAATATCTCTTAAGCTCCATAAAGAAGTTTCGCTTAAGGTTAATAATTACATCGGACTGAGTCTCGTGAATCTTAAACAGCAGCTCAAGCAAGTTTTGCGAATCCTCCTCCATCTTTGCCGAGTACTGCATCATATGGCAGTGGAGATAGCCTATGCACTGCTCCAGCAGATCGGATTTATCTGTAAAAAGCTCGTATAGAGTTCTTTTAGATATGCCGTTCTCTTTTGCAACATCATCCATCGTCACCGCCTTACATCCCCTTTGAAGAAACAGTTCAAGAGAGTTCTCTAAAATAGTTGACTTAATATCCATCTTTTTACATTATAATTTCGGGTACAAAAGTAGTTGTATAAAACTTTAAAAACAAAAATAGTTTTCAAGTTCCGTGCCAAAATTCTCAATTACTTGTTAAATTTGTGTTAAATTTTAAATTCTAAATATATGTATCAAAACTATCAGGAGTTTTTGCAAAAAGAGATTGGCGAAATAAAGGAGGCAGGGCTCTATAAAAAAGAGCGGGTTATTGTTACTCCCCAGCAGGCAAAGATTAAGGTAAACACGGGACAGGAGGTTCTAAACTTTTGTGCAAACAACTATCTTGGGCTCTCAAACAGCCCCGTTCTTGTAGATGCAGCAATAAATGCTTTAAAGACAAAAGGTTTTGGGATGTCCAGCGTTCGTTTTATCTGCGGAACTCAGGATCTTCACCTGGAGCTTGAGAAGAAGATTGCCAATTTCTTCGGAACAGAGGATACTATTTTGTACGCCGCCTGTTATGATGCAAACGGAGGTGTTTTTGAACCACTTCTTGGAGAAGAGGATGCCATAATCTCGGACTCTCTTAACCACGCCTCTATTATAGATGGTGTAAGGTTGTGCAAAGCGCAGAGGTACCGTTATGCCAATGCAAATATGGAGGAGCTTGAGAACTGTCTTAAAGTCTCTCAGGCCCAACGCTACAGGCTCATAGTCACAGATGGTGTCTTCTCAATGGATGGAAACGTTCCGCCACTTGACAAGATCTATGAGCTTGCAAACAGATACAATGCTATGATAATGGTAGATGAGTCACACTCAGCCGGGGTTGTGGGCGAGACAGGCAGAGGAACCACAGAGCTTTTTGATCTCCGTGGGAAGATTGAGATTATTACAGGAACACTTGGTAAAGCTTTTGGAGGAGCAATCGGTGGGTTCACAACCGGTAAAAAAGAGATTATCGAGATGCTGCGCCAGCGCTCAAGACCATATCTCTTCTCCAACTCTATTCCGCCGATGGTGGCTGCCGCGGGAAGTGCTATGTTTGATATGATGTCAAAGACCAATGATTTACAGGACAAACTCCACAAAAACACTAAATATTTTGTAGAAAAAATGTTGGCCGCGGGGTTCGATATTAAGCCAACTCAATCTGCAATTTGCGCTGTGATGCTATATGACGCAAAACTATCCCAAATTGTTGCAACAAAATTGCTGGAAGAGGGAATTTATGTCATAGGCTTCTACTTCCCTGTCGTTCCTAAAGATCAGGCAAGGATTCGCGTACAGATAAGTGCCGGTCACGAAACCGAGCATCTGGACAAATGCGTTGCCGCATTCACAAAAGTTGGTAAAGAGCTGGGAATCATCTAGATTTTAGTCATTTAACAAAGTGGGTGTCCGGAAAGAAATTTTCAGACACCCTTTTTTTATATCCGATGTTCACATTTACGGATTTTCTGATCGATTTTGGTAAAATTCTAAAAAATAAAAAAATGAGGAAACCCCAGTATTTACTGGAAAAAACGGGGTTTGAAGAAATTTTTGAGAAAATATCTCTATATATATTTGGTTTATTGAGTTTTAATAAATAAATTCGGAGGAGATTTTCTGATAAAAATCAGATAAATTTTTATAACAATAATATACTTTTTTAACAGGGAGGAGAGGACCTAATGATCTCTATCGTGCGAATTCTTTTTGTTTTTTTATTAATTATTGCCTTAAACTGCTGCTCTTATAAACGAGAAGGCAATTCTGTTGATTTGGACAAGATTAATGAGGTTTCTATTTTCGATATCGTTGACTCTGTTAATGTCGTTCAATTAGAGACAAATCAGCAAAGTCTTATTGGAAATCTTTCGAGAGTAATCATTTGGGATAAAAGATATTACATTTATGATTATTTGAATCACAGTATTTTTTGTTTTGACGAGAAAGGTAAATATTTATTTAAGATAAACAAAAGAGGAAGAGGTCCGGATGAGTACCAGTACTTGGAGTTTTTTACAATAGATAGAATTCATAATCAGTTAATACTCTTAGTTCCTTTTGGGGAAGTTTTATATTTTGATAAAGACGGTAATTTTATCAATAAAGTAAAACTTCCTGAAGGAATTAAAGGATATAATGAAGTACATGTACTTAATGAGGATACATTAATTTTTGCATCTTTAAGTTCGTACCAAATTTTGTATTATTCAAAAAAAAATAATCGGATATTTAAAGAAATATATCCCAGGAAAGACACACCTCGTCCTTTTAACTCTCTAGAACGCACATATTTATTTGAGGATAGTCTATATTTTTCTCATCCTTTTAGCAATGGAGTAATAAATTTATCAAATGAAAATCAAAAACAAGTTTTCACGTGGAATTTTGGAAGCAATAACAATAGCATTAAAATGATAAATAAGCTTAAAAAGTTCCTAATTGAAAGAGAGAATTTTAAAGAAAGAATTTTATTTAAAGATTTAATTGGAGAAGGTAAGTATCTTAAATATTTCATTATTACAAACAATGAGACTAGTAGATTCCGTACATCAATAATTGATTACAAAAATGACTTTTTGTGTGTTTTTTATGATAAAAAATTAAAAAGGGATTATGTCTTTAGAAATACAAAAGAAGGTATCAGACTTTTGTTTCCTTACCTTTATGATGAGTCTATAATTATGCATGAAAATAGTTCTCCTCAAAACAAGGATTACTCTTTTTATTCAAAGGATTTTTTATCCCCAGAACAATTAAAAATAGTTGAAGCAAATAATACAGAACAAGACAACCCATTTTTAGTTATTTACAAGTTAAAGAAATAGATGAAAGAGAAAGAAAATAATCTATATAATTATTTGATAATTATAGGAATAATTCTGATTGCAATTTCTGGTTATTTGCTGTTAAGAAAGAATGGTGTATTCGGGAATAATTTCAAATCCGAATTAATTAATTATAACCAATTAAGTATAGAAAAGGCATTCCTTCTGGAAAGAGAAAATATTATGCAAATAATTTACCTAAAACTTAAATTCTGCTTTTATTAGCCAGTATCTGCCGGGGATTAGTGTACGTACCGTACTTGTATAGTCTTCTCCAAGGTTTATGGTTATGTTCCGCTGCTGATTGAAAATATCGTTGGCGCTTAACCAAAGGTTGTAGTTACCTTTCTTGTCTAATCGGTAGGAAAATGAGGAGTTCAATATGAAATCATTTTGCTCTTTATTAGGCAGTTGACGATTGCCGTAATGGTAGTATCTTC
>JAUYTH010000036.1 GCA_030695165.1 Bacteroidales bacterium | reverse complement strand
TATCAAAGCATTTCTAAGTTAAAGGAGAGGGTTGTTTACGATTACTTTTTGGCTTGCACAATCCATAGTGATCGTTACAAAGTGATAAGCAAATTAAAATCTCAAGTGAAAAAAAAAGGAAATTCTTTATATAGTTTTTTATATTTTCAAAGCAGAATATTGTTTTGGGCAAGAAAATTTTATGATCTCAATTTTTTATTTGCCAAAAGGAGTGAATTCTCTTTCAATCCAATATCGCAGAGTGAAATTGCAAAAAAAATTTCTCAGTCGAAAGTTATTATCGACATTCAGCATCCAAATCAGTCTGGATTAACAAACAGAACATTTGAAGCTTTGGGAGCAAATAAGAAATTAATTACAACAAATGAAAACATTAAACATTACGATTTCTATAACCCTCAAAACATTTGTGTCATAGATAGAAATAACCCTATTCTGGACGAAAAATTCTTAATAGAAGATTACCAATTACCGAGTTTAGAAATTTACACTAAATACTCATTAAAAAATTGGCTTAGAGCAATTTTTGATATCTAAATAATTATGAGAATCTTTAATAACAAATCCTGGATAATCCTTGTTGGATTTACAATTTTACTTTCAACTTCGATTGACGCTCAAGTTAACAAATCTGCAATAAACAGCATATCAAATATTAAGTCTGAGCAGGTAACAGACACTCAGTTAAAAGTTATTATGCAGCGTGCATTAGACTCCGGTATGTTGCCAGATCAGATAGAAGCCCTTGCGAGATCGCGGGGAATGTCGGAAGCAGAAATAGACAAATTTATGCAAAGAGCAGAACGACTGTACGATATGAGAAATCCAAATTCAAAAGGGAGTGGTCGTAAAATCAACAATAATCAAATCGCCAATTATCCACAACCTTATGACCAAAGAGTTTTCACTTTCAAAGAAGAAAAAGATGAGCCTAACTTTGGTTTTTCATTGTTTAGAAATAGCGATCTCACTTTTGAACCCAGCTTCAATATGGCAACACCAATAAATTACTTGATAGGCCCGGGCGATATTTTGAATATTGATATTTGGGGAGCTTCTCAGTTCAGTTATCAAGAAGTTGTCTCAAATGAAGGGAATATTATCATTTCTAATGTAGGCCCTATATTCTTAAACGGGTTTACTGTTGATGAAGCAAATAATAAGCTAAAGAAATCATTAAGTAAGATTTATGCCGGTATAAATGATGGGAATACTTTTATAAAGGTAACTCTCGGTTCGGTAAGGAGCATTAAAGTGAATATTGTTGGTGAAGTTACTTTACCTGGAACTTACAATCTCTCTTCCTTAGCTTCTGTCTTCAATGCAATGTATGCTGCCGGTGGTCCTTCTCAAAATGGGACTTTAAGAAATGTAAAAATCATTCGTGGAAACAAAATAGCGGCAGAAATAGATTTTTACGAATATCTGTTAAAAGGGCTTCAGTCAAATAGTATGCGACTTGAAGATCAGGATGTTATATTTGTTTCTCCTTATGAAAACAGAGTAGAAACAAAAGGAGCGGTTATCCGTAACAAACAATTCGATATGAAAGCAACTGAATCGCTGGAAGATCTTATTTATTTTGCAGGTGGATTCACCGGAAAGGCATATACAGAACGGGTCAAGATCTTGCGTAAAACTGGCAAGGAGAATAAAATACTGGATATTCCTACTGCTTATATGGATGCAATCCTGATTAAAAATGGTGATGTGATTCTAATTGATTCTATACTGAGCCGATTCGAAAACCGAGTTCAAATAACCGGGGCTATTATGCGTCCCGGTGTATATGCCATTGATAGCATTAGCACATTAAAACAACTGATAAAGAATGCAGATGGATTGAGGGAAGATGTTTTCAAAAGCAGAATTTCTGTTTTTCGTTTGCAGGATGATTTTTCAAGGGAGAATATTGCGATTGACCTTACCCAATTACTCCAATCAAATCTGGACTTTACTATACAACGAGAAGATTCTATTCACATTCCTTCCATTCACGAACTTCGGGAAGGCTACACCCTTTGTATAGAAGGCGAGGTAAGAAAACCGGGTGTTTATCCTTTTGCAGAAAATACCAATGTAGAAGATTTAATAGTGCAGGCCGGCGGTCTAAAAGAGACAGCATCTATGGCTTATGTAGAAGTGGCAAGAAGAATCAAAGACGATACGGCCTTGAAGTCAACTAACCAGTTGGCACAAATCATCAAATTTCCAATAAACAGTAATCTTGAATTAGCAGATTCTGCTTCAAAATTTAACCTTAAGCCCTACGATCAGGTATTTATTCGACGCTCTCCGGCCTATATTCCACAATTGATTGTAAGCATAGAGGGAGAGGTAAATTTTCCGGGTAAATATAGCATTACAACCCGCACCGAGCGCATCTCAGATTTAATCAATAGGGCAGGAAGTATTACCAATGAAGCCTATTTGAAAGGAGCGAGTTTAATTCGAAAAAAATCTAACGATAAAATATTGGCAAAAAACACAATAGACAACATTACAGTCAAAAAGGAAAACGCAGACAGCATAATAGTATCGCACTCTAAGTTTGAAATTATTGGCTTTGATCTGGCACAAGTCTTAAATAATCCGGGAAGTCCAAATGATCTATTTTTACTCGAAGGAGACTCTATTCGAATACTCAAACAATCGCAAACAATAAAAGTAAGTG
>JAUYTH010000032.1 GCA_030695165.1 Bacteroidales bacterium | reverse complement strand
TTAAAACCAATAAAAGATACAACCAAAGTGATCTCGCCTCCTTTGTAATTTAACTGATAATTTCCTTTGTTATCCGTAACAGTTGCCTCTTTTGAATCTTTAATTTTTACATATGCCCCCGGGAGAGGTAAATCTTTCTCATCGGTTATCCTCCCCTTAATCTCTATAGCTGTTTGATTTACAACACTTTTCTGTTGTAAGGAAGCCTCTTTATTCTCTTTAACCTCTTTTGCGGGGGCGAGAATAATCTGTTTTCCTGCGAATGAGTATTCACAATTTATCTCTTTACATAAATTGTTTAATACATCTTCAAGTTTTTCATTGCTTACATTTACAGATATTATCTTACCGGAGTTTATTGTACTACCGGAAAAAATAAACGTAAATGTGCATTGCTTCTCAATCTCTTTGAGAATGGTCCTTGCCGGTTTTGCTTTAATGTTTAGAGTGATCTTCTCGTTCTGGGCTAAGAGGCCAGAACAGAAAAACATCACAAAAGCCAGCAAAAACCAGTTTCTGATAATCTTTTTCATAGATAAAGTTTTTAACATAGATTGATTCATAGAGTTTGTTTTATTGTGTCATAATATTATGAACACAATTTTAAACGAACACCCTAAACACGATCTGCTATTTTTGGATCTATCTTTTACTATACGACTTAAGAAATGCCGTACTATCCTTTAATGTATAGTCTATCAAAGATATCCTGTGCATAAGCTCCAGTACTTGCGAGAGTGACTCCTCCCTGAATTTTGCAGTAAGTGTTTTGGTCATAATAGTGCTGTCGTTCACAACTACATTTACACCATACCATCTCTCCAGCTTTTTTAGGATCTCCGGCATAGTTGTCTCATCAAATACAAGCCACCCCTTTTTCCATCCAACAGTGGGGACAATATCCTGTGGGCGGATAACAGAGATTTTACTAGTAGTTTTATCCAGGAGAAGCTTCTCTTTTGGAAGCAGCTTTACAATCTCATTGCTATTATTGTCCAGCAGAGATACTTTGCCACTGAGCAGCAGCAAAGAGAGTGATCTATCATTCTCGTATGAGCTGAGGTTAAATGTGGTACCCTTAACATAGACAGACATTCCGTTACTGAGCGATATCTTCATCGGGAAGGCAGAGTTCTCCCTAACCTCAAAATAGCCCTCTCCGGTAAAATCTACCTCGCGGTTCTCGCCGTGAAACTTAGATGGGTAGTAAATTGAACTCCCGGAGTTAAGATAGACCACAGAGCTGTCCGGCAGTACAACCTTGCCTTTAACTCCATATGGAGTTGAATTTTGGTGATAAGATAACTGCTGAGTAGTTATAAATGCAAGCTCCTCTTTCAAATCTCTGTTTTTGGCACTAAAAACTGATAGCGACACAGATAGAACTATTAGTGCTACTGCTGCCACAGATGCCGCAGCTGTAACCCAAATCCTGATTTTATTGGGGTTAGAATTATTAGCGGGCTTTTTTCTGTCGTGCTCTCTAAGTAAATCCACAAAAGCATCTGCCTCACTGTCCGATGCCTCAACATCCGGCATCATAGTGGCAACACGAAGATTCTTCTCTTTTACAAAGATCTCCATATTTTCCTCTGACTCAAGAGCCCACTCTCTCACCATTTTTGCCTCCTCTACTGTGGTCTCTCCCGTGAGGTACTTGATAATTAACTTTTCCATACTATATATATAACACCAAAACTCTCTTTTCCCCTAACCTTGACAAGCATATTGGGGTAATTCTCATTTACATCCATTCAGATAAATTCTTTCGAAATATCGCCAATGCTCTACTTATTCTATACTCTACAGTCTTAACGGAGACCCCCTGGTTTGCTGCTATTTGAGGATAGGTAAGCTCCATATCTCTATTCATTAGAAAGACTTCCCTCATTTTCAAGGGCATATTATCTAATATTCTCTTTATCTGTAAACTTAACTCTTTGTTCTCAACCAGAGAGGATGAGTCATCCAATAGAGATCTTTGGTTGAGAATCAAATCTGCCTGCTTCTCTGAGTTTACATTTTGTAGTTTCCTTATATTGTCTCTCAATTCATTAAGAGACTTATTTTTCACTGTTTTTATAAGATATGCCCCAATATTCTGGTTAAACTCAAGAACATCCCTCCTCTCCCACAGAGAAAGAAAAGCCTCTTGAACTATCTCCTTAGAGGCCTCATAATCATTTAAATATTGGTTAGCGTAATAGACTGCCTTATGGTAATACTCCTTATAGAGCCCTCTAAAAAAGAGCTCGTCGCTGGTAAAGTCAACTCTGGAGATATTGCCCGACATTTGGCAAATATATGAAAATCCTTCTTAATATGGCCAAGCCATTATTCTACGATTTAGATTTCCTCTGTTTTGCTTTTAGATTAAGCTCACTTCTGGGCACAAGAGTTAATTATACTGTCGGTTAATTTTACATATGCATCTTTGATGGCTACATCCATAAAGAGGTCGTTCATCTTCCCTGAATCACAACTGTTACAAACCTCTTCATTAATAGGGATCTGAGCTATAAGTGGAATTTTATACTCTTTAGACAACCTCTCTCCGCCACCTTTACCAAAGATGTAATATCTCTCTTCCGGATGGTTAACAGGGGTAAACCAGGACATATTCTCTACAATTCCCATAACCGGAATCCCAATCTGGTTATCTCTGTACATATTGATAGCCTTTTTTACATCCGAAAGGGCCATCTCCTGAGGGGTAGTTACAATTATCACTCCGGTAGGGAGGAAGCTTTGAAGAAGTGTTATATGCACATCTCCTGTTCCCGGAGGGGTGTCAATTATAAGGTAGTCAAGTTCACCCCAGCTTGTATCTTTGAGCAGCTGAGTGAGTCCGCTGGATGCCCGGGGACCGCGCCATATTACAGCCTCTTTGGGGTCTATAAAGAACCCTATAGACATCACTTTAACTCCAAAACTTACAAACGGTATGACATAGTTTTTACCATCTATCGTCTCCACTTCGGGATAGGTGCTAATTAAGTTAAATAGCCCCGGTGCAGATGGTCCGTAGATATCTGCATCCAGAAGTCCTGTAGAGTAGCCCTCAAGTGCCAGTGAGAGAGCAAGTCCTGCCGCAACAGTAGATTTACCGACTCCCCCTTTCCCGGATGCAACCAGAATTATGTTCTTCACATTAGGGAGCTCAGTTTTTTGAATTGTATTGTTATCCATTTTATTGATATTTATAATATTTATTTATAGTGAGTTATCTTTTCCCATATATGAGAGATCTCTTTACTTACTGCAGAGTCCGGAGCATACTCAATAACGCTTTTACAGCTGACCATCGCCTCTACCACTACTCTGTCAAAACTCAGTTTCCCGGCAAACAGTATCTTATTTTGTGAGCAGTACTCCTCAATTTGGTCTGAGATCTCCCTATTGAGATCATATTTGTTAATTAAAACCCAGGATGTTGAGTTGAATCTGGAGATAAGCTCTACCGTTCTTTTGAGATCGTGAAGTCCGGAGATTGTAGGCTCAGTAACAATTACAATAGTATCTGTCCCTGTAACGGAAGATATAACTGAGCACCCGATTCCGGGAGGACCATCAATAACAGTAATGTCAATTTTATGCTTTGTTGATATCTCTTTTGCCTTATCTCTCACAATATTAACAAGTTTCCCGGAGTTCTCCTCTCCCGGAGCCAGCCGTCCGTAAACCATATGACCGTTTCGAAATGTACCGGAGTACATCCGGCTTTTGTCGTTATCTGTCATTATAATTGCGTTTGCCGGGCAGACTCTTGTGCAGAGTTTGCAACCGTCACACGAAATCTCATCAATCGTCACTCTCTTAAGAGCAGAATCCGGTTCTTTTGCTTTGAAGTGGATTGCATCAAAGGAGCAATAATCTACACAAAGCCCGCAGTTTGTGCAGAGTTCATAATCTATCGAGGCTTTTTGCCCTGCAATATAAACCTGCTCATAATCATTTACAGGGTCAAATATGAGATAGAGATTTGCAGCATCAACATCACAATCTGCAAGAACTACTCTCTCTTGCAGAGTGGCAAAGGCAGCACTTATGCTGCTCTTTCCCGTACCCCCTTTACCGCTGATTACTGCTATTTCCATATTTGTGCTTTGAGTAAATTGTTTTGTACATCTCCATAAAAAGGGCTCTCCATTGAGGCTTATGTTTTACCAACAGCTCCCCTTTTGAGTAGAGTGACGCAATCTCTCTGTCAAAAGGGATCTCCATAAGAAGTGGAATCTGCTCTTGAATTAAATATGAGTAGACTTTATCGTCTCCCATACCTGATCTGTTTATGATCACGCCATAACTCTTATTCATTGTTTTTAGGGTCTCGACAGATTGTTTGAGATCACTCAACCCGAATGGTGTGGGTTCGGTGACTAAGATTACAAAATCTGCCGTGGCAACTGTCTGTATAAAAGGGCACGATGTGCCCGGGGGTGAATCCAGAATTACAATACCATCTTCTCCTGCGGCTTTAACTGCTGCTTTTATTACCGGAACAGGAGAGTAAACCCCTACTCTGCCCCTGGCTTCTATAATTGAAGAGTTGTCACCTGTGATAAATCTGCTTATAACCCCCAAAGATCTCTCTTTTGTTGTTATAGCATCCGACTGACACGCATAGGAGCAGGCCCCGCAACCGTGGCAGAGATCTTCTATAACCCGAATTGTTTTAATCCCTTCCAGCAAGAAGATTGCATTGTAAGAGCAGTACTCCCTGCATTTGCCGCAAAAGATACACTTACTCTGGTCAATTACCGGAACGCTCTGCTCAACTTCATACTGCTCTTTACCTCCATAATTCCTGTCAAAGGTTGCCGCAAGTGCCTCTTTAAAAAAAAGAAGATCATCTGGCTCCTCCGCATCACAATCAACTAAAACCACCGTTTCGTCAAGCTGAGTGAGAGTATGAAAAAGATTTGTCGATATTAGTGTTTTCCCGGTACCGCCTTTGCCGCTTGCGACTGCAATCTTTATCTTTTGGTTAATGATCGCAGGCATTAGCTCCGGTTATAAGGGAGTTACCAATCCAATCTGATACTAGATCCTTAGGGCTTTTTGGCTGTGCTCCCATATGTACTTTTATATTACTGGCCTGGAAAAGTGTTATTGCCCTTTGTCCGATACCGCCGGCAATAATCTCAGTTACACCCTGCTCTGCTAACCACGCAGGTAGAAGTCCCGGTTCGTGTGGCGGAGGGGTTATTAGTTTTTCTGAGGTTATAACATTGTCAACTACATCGATTATTGCAAATTGCTGGCAATGGCCAAAATGGGAACATAAAACTCCGTTTTCCAGCGGAATGGCAAATTTAAAATTCATTTTTTTATTATTTAGTGATTTAACATACTTATGATTTGAGAAATAGTCCTATCTGTATCTTTTAATACGATTAGCTGGATTTGGAGACTGTCAAAGATAGATTTCACTTTAGCCCCAAACTCACCTGAAACCACCTTCTCTACCCCTTTTGAGGCGACGGTTTGAACAGATGCCGGACCTGCACCCTCTATGTTATCTCTGTTAGAATTTGGGACAAACTCTAACGATTTTGTCTCTGTGTCGTAAATTACAAAATGGGAACAACGGCCAAAACGGCTGTCCAATTTAGAATCCGGACTGTTTCCTGTAGATGTTATTGCTACTTTCATATTATTGTTAATTATTTATCTTTTATCTGCTCTACCCTTTCGGAACCACAAAGAGGACATTCATCCAGATCCTGCTCTTTTTGAGGGTGGTTAAAAAAACAGTTGCAACAGTTGCACATATACCACTCACTGTCAAAATATACCTTACCTCCTTCAAATACAATAGTTTTACCCAGGACAAATGCTTGAGCAATTTTGCGCCGGGCACTTTCATAGATTCTGGTATAAGTGGGTCTTGATACATTCATAAGTGAAGAGGCCTGCACGTGCCCCAACAACTCATAGTCACTCAGCCTTATGGCCTCATACTCTTCATAATTAAGCAATATCGGCTGATGTTCATCGGTTAAACCTATTGGCCTGTACCCCTTAAAAT
>JAUYTH010000022.1 GCA_030695165.1 Bacteroidales bacterium | reverse complement strand
ACAAATATATTTAAAAAGGTTATTTTTGTCTAAAATCAGAATAAAATGTCTAAAGAACTTTCACAAAGGTACACAGCACTTGATGTGCTAAGGGGGATGACTATTGCCGGTATGATTCTGGTAAACAACCCCGGCTCCTGGAAAACCATCTTCCCTCCGCTCAGACACGCCGCCTGGCACGGATGCACCCCCACTGACCTTGTTTTCCCGTTCTTTCTCTTTATTGTGGGTGCAGCTCTCGCTTTTGCATTTGCAAAATACAACGACACACTCAACTCATCCTCAGTAAAGAAGATCCTAATAAGGACGCTATTTATCTTTCTTACAGGACTGGCACTGAATGCTTTCCCTTTCTATAACACAAGTCCCAATCCGGAACTCTCATTTGGTGAAAACTGGATGGTTTTCCTTCAGAATCTGAGGATTCTTGGCGTTCTTCAAAGAATAGCTCTTTGTTATATGGTTGGTGCACTCATTGCTCTATGGCTTCAAAAACCAAAGAAAATAATTGTTGCCGGCGTTATCCTTATGTTTTTGCATTGGCTGATTCTGGTGCTGTTCGGAGGTGAAGATCCTTTCTCTAAGGAGGGTACAATCTCCGGAAACATAGATGTTGCACTTATCGGCATATCCCACGTTTACAAAGGATTTGGAATGCCATTCGAACCCGAAGGATTCCTTGGTGTTCTCTCCGGTTCAGCCACAGTACTCTTTGGTTATCTCATTGGCGGTCATATCCGTAAGAGTAAGGAGAAGATTACGGCTGTGAGCGACCTCTACACAATCGGTTTGATCTCGCTTGGTGTAGCTATGGTTATGAGCATTTTCATCCCTATCAACAAGCCTCTCTGGACCCCATCTTATGTTCTGTATGCAGGTGGATGGAGCATTTTGATGCTCTCACTCTTTATCTATTTCATAGACATCAAAGGAAAAGAGAAGATATTCTTCCCGTTCAAAGCGCTTGGCCTCAACCCGCTCTTCGCGTTTGCAATGGCAGCTATTATGTCCAGAACATTTAGTCGGATTATCCGCTGGGAGACAACTGTATTGCAAGATGACGGCACTATGAAGGAGACCACCGTCAGCGCCGCCAACTGGTTTTACCAGCACATTTGTGTCCCACTCCTGGGAAACAACCAATTTGGATCTCTCCTATATGCTCTGCTCTATGTATCAATCTTTACCGGTATGGCAATATTTCTTTACAAAAAGAAGATTGTGATCAAGCTGTAACTAGAATGGCATATATCGGGTTGCTTTCAGATACTCACTCCATTTTTGACAATAGTCTGCGGGAGTTTTTTAAGGATGTGGATGAGGTGTGGCACGCCGGAGATTTTGGAAGCGTTGGGGTCTCAGATTCCATTGCCTCGTTCAAGCCCATAAGGGGTGTTTACGGAAATTGTGACGGCCAGGGTATTCGCCTTATCCACCCCTACATCCAAAACTTCGAGTTGGAGGGGATGCGTTTTTTGATGATGCATATCGGCGGATACCCCGGTAGATATGACTATAGGGCCCAGCAACTGATAACCGCCCACAGGCCGGATGTATTTATTTGCGGCCACTCGCATATACTTAAAGTTATAAATGACCGCAAGAACAACCTCATCTGCATAAACCCCGGAGCCGCCGGCCTGGAGGGATTTCACCAGGTTCGCACAGCACTCCGTTTCCGCGTTTCAAACGGCTCACTTCACGATATGGAGGTGGGCGAGTGGCCGAAAAATTTGAAGATTTCAAATTAATCGTAATTTTGCAAGAGTGATAACAAAAAGATTTAGCCTAACTAAATTCAATTTAAATTAATAATGAAAAAAACTCTTTTAGCTTTTTTGATCTTATTTACCGGAGCTTTGTGCTTTGCGCAGCAAACCCCGGTTACCAAGGCAAACTATGATCTTGCCGCCAGATTCTCTCCTAAAAAGGTTAGCAAACTGGTATTCTCTACCGCAGTTACTCCAAATTGGTTTAAAAATTCTGACAAATTCTGGTATGTTTGGCAAACTCCTCAGGGAACCTTCTATTACATTTCAGATCCTGCAACCGGCATCAAGAAGCCGGTATTCGACAACGCGAAACTTGCTGCCGAACTTACAGAGATTGTAAAGGATCCCTTTGATGCTCAAAACATTCCAATTATGAGGCTCAAGCTTGTAGATGACAAAAAGTTCACTTTTGAAATCAGGAGCACTCTGGATGTTGAGGTTAAGGATGAGAAGACCGGGAAGCCAAAAAAGGAGAAAAAAACTCACGGGTTTGAGTATGACATTGCTACAAACAAGCTTACCGAGGTAAAAGATTATAAATCTCCAAAGCCATATCCGAGTTGGGGAAATGTATCTCCGGACAAGAAGGTTGTTCTATTTTCAAAGAACTTCAATCTATACTATATGGATATGGAGAGTTTCGAAAAGGCACGTATCAATGACGAAGATTCTACAATTGTAGAGCACCAGCTTACAACAGATGGTACTGCAGAGTTCGGATACGGCTCTGGTAACAGCGATTTCTACGCTACAGATAAGGAGAAGAACAAAAGGACAGGTGCATTTGCAGCCTGGTCTCCGGACTCCAAGAAGTTTGCATTTATCCGCTCAAACACATCAAAGGTGAAGGATCTTTGGGTTATTGATGTGCTTGCAGAGCCAAGACCAAAACTTGAGAGATATAAGTACCATATGCCGGGCGAGAGTGAATCCCCTTCAAGGCACCTCTATCTGTTTGATTTGGAGAGCAAGAGCTGTAAAGAGATCAGCACAGCTGCCTTTAAGGATCAGGAGTTAAGGATCCACACAGAGCCTGCACTTAAGAAAGATCTGTTTGACGAGATTAGGCATAGTGTTTGGCAGGGAGATGTAAACAAGTTCTATGTAACCCGCACAAGCCGTGACCAAAAGAGGATGGATTTTTGCGTAGCTACTGTTGCTGCAGATTCTGTAAAACCGTTGGTGAGAGAGAGTCTTAACACCTATGTTGAGTCAAGAAATGTGAAGTTTGCCTCAAACGGAGGCGAATTTATATTCTGGTCTGAGAGAAGCGGATGGGCACATCTCTATCTTTACGATGCAAACGGCAAATTGAAAAACGCAATCACCACAGGAGAGTATCACGTTGAGGATGTTGTGGCTGTAGATCCTGCCCTTAAGGTAGTCTATTTCGTAGCTAATGCAAAAGAGAGTGGTGAGAACCCATACTATACCCACCTCTATAGGGTAAATTTTGACGGAAGCAACCTCAAACTGCTAAATCCCGGCAACTTTAACCACGATGCAATTGCATCTGACAACGGAAAATATTTTGTAAACAACTTCTCAAGAGTAGACACCGCACCAAAATCTGCACTCTATGACGCTAACGGCAAAAAACTTACAGATCTTGAGGAGACAGACCTTAGCCAGCTCTTTGCAATCGGCTATAAATTCCCTGAGACCTTCACCTTGAAAGCCGGCGACGGGAAGACAGACCTCTATGGTGTGATGTACAAACCATTCGACTTTGACTCGACCAAACTCTACCCAATTATTGAGTATGTATATCCTGGCCCTCAAACAGAGGCTGTAAACGCTGCCTGGTCAAGGGGGATGGACAGGGTAGACCGCCTTGCACAGCTTGGTTTTATTGTAATTACAGTTGGAAACCGCGGCGGACACCCGGCCCGTTCAAAATGGTATCACAACTTCGGCTACGGAAACCTTAGAAATTATGGTCTGGAAGATAAGAAGATAGCGGTAGAAAAACTCGCTGCTAAACATAAATTTATAGATCAGAATAAGGTTGGTATCCACGGCCACTCCGGCGGAGGTTTTATGTCAACTGCTGCAGTTCTGGTGTATCCGGATTTCTTTAAAGTTGCTGTTTCAAGTGCAGGTAACCACGAAAACAACATCTACAACCGCTGGTGGAGCGAGCAGCACCACGGAGTGCTAGAGGTGATTACAGAGAAGAAGGACACCACCTTTAAATACAGTATCGACAGAAACTCTCAGATTGCCAAAAACCTCAAAGGGAGACTTCTGCTGGTTCACGGAGATATAGACAACAACGTTCACCCTGCAAACACAATCCGTATGGTTAACGCCCTCATAAGAGCCAATAAAAGATTCGATATGCTTATGCTTCCCGGTCAGAGACACGGCTTTGGAGATATGACCGAGTACTTCTTCTGGAGAATGGCAGATTACTTTAGTGAACATCTTATTGGAGATTACAGAGATGAGGTGGAGATTCCTCAAATGAATAACGACTAACAGGCTATTTACACTTTTTAATTTTGTTAGTATATTTTTAATTATTTGTATATTTGTTAATTACTCATTAATGGGTAAGTCAGATATGTTATATTCAATTAAATAGTAGTTTTGCCTCCAATTAAAATTAATCAAATATGAAACTAAAAAAACTATCACTACTTCTTTTAGCTAATCTGGTTGGCCTT
Organism: Bacteroidales bacterium; assembly: GCA_030695165.1. Lineage (GTDB taxonomy): Bacteria > Bacteroidota > Bacteroidia > Bacteroidales > UBA932 > Bact-08. Next base: position 6,271 of record JAUYTH010000022.1, on the reverse strand, counting down.
AGCCTAATGGCAGAGGGTTATCAGATAAATTCACAAAGTGCCCGCCAGGTTGGTATGGGCCATCTTGGAACAGCTTTGAAGCTTGGCTCGGAGAGTATGCTCTTTAACCCGGCCGGTCTCTCATTTATGAAAGGTCAATATGAGGTTTCACTCGGAGCAAGTGCGATTTTCTCTAAGGTGAAGTATATGAATGACTCTTACTCTGTTGAGACAGACAATCCTATGGGAACTCCTCTCTTCGGATATGCAGGTTTCCGTATTTCCGACAAGTTTTTTGCAGGTATCAGCATTACAAACCCTGTAGGGAACTCACTGGTTTGGCCGGAGAACTGGGTTGGTGCACACCACATTCAGAACATCTCCCTAAAAGCATTTTCGATTCAACCTACAATATCATATAAATTAAACGATAAGCTTAGCTTCGGTGCAGGTCTTATGGTTGATTTCGGTAGCTTCACAATTGAGAAGGCCCTCACCAGAATGGGAGCACTTAACCCTTTGGGCTTATTAAATCCCGCTTTCAAACCAGTATTGGATATGTATGCAAACGAGCCATCTGTAACAGCTAAACTGGAGGGTGAATCAAAGATTGCAATGGGATTCAACGCCGGTATCCTTTACACTCCAAACGACAAACTGAGCATTGGTGTATCTTACCGCTCAAAAGTTATGATGGAGGTTACAGACGGAATGACAGCCGTAAGTTATGCCGGTCCGGAGATGCTCTCTATGATTACCACAGTAAACACAATGATGCCGGGTGCAGTTCCGATTCCTCCTATTGATGGCAAGAAGTTCACTGCTGCCCTTCCAATCCCATCTAACTTAAATGTGGGTGTTGCATACCAAACAAGCGAGAAATTACTGCTATCTGCAGAGGTTCAATATGTTGGATGGAAAGCTTACGACAAACTGACTATCGGTTACGGCAGTGATGCAGGAAACCTACAGCTTGTTTCCAACAAAAACTTCAAGAACAGTATGATCTATCGTGTTGGTGGTGAGTACACATTCTCCGAAAAACTTAACTGGCGTTTTGGAGCAATTTATGATATGACCCCTGTAGACAAAATGCTTTACAGCCCTGAGACACCAGGTGCCAACAAGCTAAGTATAACCACAGGCATATCATACAAACCAATTGATATGCTCACTATTGATCTTGGATTCCAGGCACTTGTAGGAGAGAAAGTAAGAGGATATGTTCCGGAAACCTGGAACCCTACAGTTAACTTCGTGGGTGACTACAAAGCAACTGCTCTTATTCCTGCTCTTGGCTTTAAGTTCAATTTCTAAAAAAATAACTACTTTTGCCATAGGGAAAAGACTATGCCAAAAGAGATCCAAATTGACCTGTTTTTAGAGTTATCTAAAACAAATCCGATAATTGATGTCAGATCCCCGGGAGAGTATGAGCACGCTCATATTCCCGGGGCTCTTAATTTACCCCTGTTCTCCAACGATGAGAGGGCAGAGATTGGTACAATATACAAACAGAGAGGGCGGGTGAAAGCTGTGCAGAGGGGTCTGGAAGTGGTTGGTCCCAAACTGGCCGGGTTTGCAAAGTTCGCACTGGCGCTCAAGAGTGACAATATCCTTATACATTGCTGGAGAGGTGGGATGAGAAGTTCATCTATGGCCTGGCTTCTGGAGCAGGTGGGCATAGAGTGCTCGCTGCTCACCGGGGGTTACAAAAGTTACCGTGGTCACGTGCTAAAGAGCTTTGAAAAACCGCTTAAGATTGTTCTTTTAGGGGGATATACCGGCTCGGGAAAGACAGATCTAATAAAGCTGTTAAAAGAGCAGGGGGAACAAGTTCTGGATCTTGAGGGTCTGGCCTGCCACAAAGGGTCTGCCTTTGGGGCAATCGGGCAGGGAGATCAACCAAGTGGAGAGTATTTTGAGAATCTCCTTAGCCTCGAGGTAGAGGCTCTGGATAGTGAAAGGGTGGTGTGGATAGAGGATGAGAGCAGAAACGTGGGTAAAGTCTTTATCCCGGAGTCGCTCTGGAGCCGGATGCGCCTATCTCCTCTTGTAAGGGTAGAGGCATCTTTTGAAACCCGAATGGAGAGACTTATGAGAGACTACGGGTGCTACCCTGTAGATTTGCTATCTGCCTCAATTAAGAAGATAGAGAAGCGTCTTGGTTACGATAAGTGCAAACTGGCTCTGGATGCCTGCGAAAGGGGAGATATTGCAACTGCTGCCCAAATCTCTCTGCTCTACTACGATAAAGCATACGGCAATCAGCTTGAAACAAGGTTTGGAGAGAGGCTCAGCCAACTCCCTTCCGTAAATTTTGACGGAGCAAACGCCGATGAGTGCGTTGCGAAGCTAAAAGAGGCAGCAAAAGAGATAATATTTTAACAGAATGAACGAGAGAGAGCTAAACAGCAAAATTGCTGTAATGATTACAAGAGAGGGAATGGGTGAGGGGCCAAGGGAGCTTAGTCTAATCCTTGTCAAAAACTACCTTACACTTTTAAAGAGCGAAAACAGAGTTCCGGCATATATCTGCCTCTATGCAGATGGTGTAAAACTGGCGTGCAGAGAGTCTAATGTTGCTCAGGAGCTTAAAGAGCTGGAGCAGGCCGGTTCTAAGGTGATAATCTGCAAAACTTGCCTAAATTTTTACAACCTCCTGGATAGCGTTGAGTGCGGAACAGTTGGTACAATGTTAGATATAATTGATGTGCAGCACAATAGCACTAAGGTCATAAATCTATAGAGTATAATAAATGGACACAATAAGACTCACCCAGTTTAGCCCGGGAGCGGGATGCGGCTGCAAAATTGCCCCAAAAGATCTTGAGGAGATCCTTAAAAACAGTCGTTCTCAAAAGGTGTTTGAAAATCTTCTCGTCGGGAATGACAGTAAAGATGATGCCGCGGTATTTGATATTGGTGATGGACGAGCCATAGTGAGTACAACAGATTTCTTTACACCAATTGTGGATGACCCGTTTGATTTTGGAAGAGTGGCAGCTACAAATGCAATCTCAGATATTTACGCAATGGGTGGAACTCCGCTTATGGCAATTGCTATTCTGGGCTGGCCTCTGGATAAGTTGCCGGCAGAGATTGCAGGTGAGGTGATTTCTGGGGCAAGAAGTGTATGCGATGCGGCAAATATTCCGCTTGCGGGGGGTCACAGCATCTCCAGTGCAGATCCCATTTTTGGCCTTGCAGTAACCGGTCTGGTAGATATCTCTCTGGTAAAGAAGAACAATTCTGCAACAGAAGGGTGCCTGCTTTTTCTTACAAAACCTATTGGAATTGGGCTGGTAACAACTGCAGAGAAGTTTGGAGTGGCTCAGGAGAGCGACAAAGCAATCGCACTGGAGCTAATGACCACCCTTAATACCCCGGGGATGAATCTGGCCCGTATTGAGCAGGTAAAGTCTATGACAGATGTAACCGGGTTCGGCCTGTTGGGTCACGCCCTGGAGATGGCACAAGGGAGCAACTTAAAGGCGGTAATCCGGTACGATATGGTCCCAAGGATTCCGGGGGTAGATAACTACATCAAACAGGAGTGCATTCCGGGTGGTACAAACCGCAACTTTGCAAGTTACGGCACTAAAATATCTCCACTTACAAAACAGCAGACAGCACTTCTTTGCGACCCGCAAACCAGCGGAGGGTTACTCATTGCAATAGAGCCTCAGGGAGTGGATGAGCTAAAAGCTCTTGCCGCCAAAGAGAGCTTCACAATTACCGAGATAGGATTTCTCACAGCCAAGAGTGGTGACTTCGATATTGAAGTAATCTGATTTGTTATCTTTGTAAATAACTAACACAACAATTGAACGATGATGAAAAAAATCTTAATGCTCGCCCTAACAGCTGTTATAAGCTTTACGGCTTTGGCCCAGGGTGTTATAACCGGAGCCGAGTCGGTTAATGAGTACCTTCCTCTTTTAAAGGGGAAAAAAGTTGCCATACTAACCAACCAGACAGGTATTATCGGCAAAAGCCACCTTGTAGATTCTCTTGTGAAACTCAAAGTTAATATCGTTGCAATTCTCTCACCGGAGCACGGTTTCCGTGGCGAGGCAGATGCAGGGGAGCACGTATCCAGCTCAATTGACGAAAAAACAGGGATTCCGATAAAATCTCTCTACGACGGCAACACCGGCAAACCCTCATCCGATCTTATGAAGCAGATTGATGTGTTGGTTTTCGATCTTCAGGATGTAGGACTTAGGTATTATACATACCTCACCACTATGGCACGTATGATGGAGGCTTGTGCAGAGAACAAAGTAAAAATGATAGTTCTGGACAGACCTAACCCTCTCGGATTCTACGTTGACGGACCAATTCTGGACCTTAAATACAAATCTGCAGTGGGATGGCTTCCTATACCTACTGTGCACGGAATGACCCTTGGCGAACTTGCCGGAATGATTAACGGAGAGAAATGGCTGGCAAACGGCATCCAGTGTGATCTTAAAGTCATCAAGTGCAAAAACTACACTCATTCCACTATGTATGAACTGCCTGTAAGCCCCTCTCCCAACCTGCCTAATATGAGATCTATCTATCTCTATCCATCTATCTGCTATTTTGAGGCGACACCGGTTAGCCTGGGCCGTGGCACAGATGTACCTTTCCAGATTTACGGCCACCCCAATATGAAGGGTTACGACTTCAAATTCACTCCCCGCAGTGTTCCCGGAGCTAAATTTCCGCCACAGCTTAACCGCGAATGTTACGGGGTAGATCTAAGCAAGACCCCTTCTATAGAGGAGATTAACAAAGCCGGAATTAATCTGGAGTATGTGATAGATGCATACAACAACCTAAACCTGGACGACCACTTCTTCCGTTCGTTTTTCGAACTGCTTGCAGGTCGCGACTATATTCGTAAAATGATTAAAGATGGAAAATCTGCAGCAGAGATCAAGGCTATGTGGGCAGATGATGTTGCGAAATTCAAGATCCAGCGCAAACCCTATCTTCTATATCCGGAAAAATAGAGTTGCTATAACTTAAGAATCCGCCAAGGGCTTAGAAGGTGATTTCGCGTGATTCGTCGTCAAGAACAGATATCTGCACTTTGAGAGTATCATCGGGCAATATCTGTTCTATCTTTTCCGGCCACTCAATAATACAGAGCTCTCCGCTATAAACATACTCTTCAAACCCTATGTCAAAAGCCTCCGATAGCTTGTCAATTCTATAGAAATCAAAATGATATACCGGCGACCCATCTGCCTTCAAATACTCGTTAATAATTGAGAAGGTGGGGCTGTTCACACCATCTACCACCCCCAAAACCTTACATAAAGCCTTGGTAAAGGTGGTCTTTCCCGCCCCCATAGAGCCGTAAAGCGCAATAATCTTATGGTTGCCCGCCAACTCCAAAAAGTTGGCCGCCGCTTTTTCTATCTCCCTTAAACTCCTAAAAACGATTCTATTTTGCATCCCTCTAAAATATTTGCCTTCAAAAATCTTTGCAAATATAGACAATATAGGTTCAACTACCCCTATACTGAATCGCTTCGGCAAGATGGGCGGTGGAGATGTGTTGGGAGTGGTCGAGGTCGGCGATGGTTCTTGCAACTTTCAATATCTTCCCGTAGCCGCGGGCAGATAGGTTTAGTTTGGAGATGGCGGTGGCAAGGAGACGGCTTTCGCCGGAACCAAGGGGGCAGTGCTTTTTTATATCGGAAGGAGTGAGTCCGGAGTTGGTACAAGAGCGGCCGTCAAAACGCCTCTTCTGGAGCTCCCGGGCCGCGATTACCCTCTCCTTTATAACAGAGGTGCTCTCTGCCGATGAATTGCTAAGCAGGCGCTCGCCGGGCACAGCATTAACCTCCAGCCGCATCTCAATTCGATCAAGTAAAGGACCCGACACCTTGGCCGCATAGCGACTTATCATATATGGCGAACAGGTGCACCTCCCGGCAGAATCGCCATAGTAGCCGCATGGGCAGGGGTTCATCGAGGCGAGAAGTTGAAAATTGCAGGGGTAGGTCACTTTGTAGTTTGCCCGGGAGAGTGATATGACTCTCTCTTCGAGCGGCTGTCTTAGACGCTCAAGAAGATGTCTGCTGAATTCAGGGAGCTCATCCATAAACAAAACTCCGTTATGTCAAGGGAGATCTCGCCCGGGAAGGCTTTGGTTCCACCTCCCGCTATCGCAATTGCAGATGAGGAGTGGTGAGGAGCTCTAAAAGGGCGCTCCCGGATGAGCCCATTGAAGGAGTGGCCTCTGCCTGCAACCGAGTAGATCATACTTGTCTCTATGGACTCATCCCGCCCG
>JAUYTH010000359.1 GCA_030695165.1 Bacteroidales bacterium | reverse complement strand
CACTACGCTAGTGAAAAGGTAAAAAATTATATGTTAAAATTATAGGTAATGAAAAAAGAATTTGATTTTAAACAGGTTGGAAAGAGATTACCATATAAGGCTCCCGAATCCTATATTGAGAATTTCAAGCCTAACTCCCGTAGAGAGGCACAAAGGAAACCCATTAAATTTCCGTCAAGGTTTTTTGTATATGCCGCAGCATCTGTAGCTCTATTAATTATCTGCAGCATAGCTTTTTTAACCCCTGATAATGAGATAGATATTCAACCTTTTGAACAGGAGTCAGGCAAGATTGCCAATTTTTTAACTACCGACTTTGAGGTGATTTTTAAAGATTTTACCGACGAAGAGTTAACTTCACTTTCGGTAATTCTTGACTCCGATCTATTTGAAAATTAGTTTATAAAAATATTATGAGAACCATCTATTCAAAACTCCCTGCTCTACCGGTTAAAGTGATGTTAATGATAGCTTTATTGATGGTAATGGCAAATGTGACTCTATCTGCTCAAATAAGGCCCGGGATGCCCAGAGTTCGAGCCCTGCTAATGGAGAGACAACTCTCTGAGGTTAAGAAGAATATCTCAATTGAGAACAAAGATATTACTAAGTTCGATCTGCTTTACAGAGACTATATTACAGAGCTTTTTGAGTTGAACTCCCGCTATGAGGGGCTTTTTCCCCTGGAATCTGACTATGAACAATACTCCGACACCCAAATTGAAGAGAATTTCATTAAACAGACAGAAAAATCAAAAAGACTTCTCCTTTTGAGGGAGAAGTACTTTTACGAATTTAAAACCATTATTAAGCCAAAGGAGATAATGAAATTGTACTCAATTGAACGCCAGATTCTCCGCCAGGCCCAACAAGAGATGAAAGAGCGGTATGGTAATAAACCTTAAAGGCTACCAGCTGTACATAAACATCACCTGTAACCTATTTGCATTACTGTGGGTGTCGTTCATGTTTTTTCTGTAACCGTGAATATACTCACCTGCAATTGTAAGGTTTTTCACCCCTGTCCAGAACAACGATGCCGAGAAATACTTCCCGTTTAAAAATTCTGTTGCAGAGTAGTAATCTGTTTTGTTTGCCAGTGCAGCTATTGAGAAGTTTGCAGATGCATAGAGTTTTTTACTGAAATCGCCCCTTGCTCCCAACGAGACACTATACATCGGAAGTGTTTGAAGGGTGTTGTTTGCACCATCCGGAACCATATCTAGATTAAGTGCTGCCAGGTCGTTGATATATCTTGCTACTCCTTTACCGTATATACCCTGGCTAAACAGGGTAAAAGCGTCTGCAAGTTTAAGTGAACCACTCATCTGCAGGCCGGCACCAAATTTTGTCTCTATCTTCTGACTAGTGTTAACACCAAAATCCATAGCTCTTAATACTCCGGCAACCTTTAAATGAGATTTTGCTCCCTTAAACATTAGGTAAACAGGCACATCCGGGTATCTTTGGTTAACTGCTCTAAATCCACTGCCAGTTATCATTTTTGTTTTTGGAAATTCAAGAGCTATTCCGAAACTTGATTTCTCACTTATGTTCCTCTTGTATCCAATGAGTGGATTGCGGAAGAATGTTCTGGAGTTTACACCCTGAACATCTATAGTTGGAGCATTTGCAAGAAAATCTGTCATAAAGCTCCAGGTCTGACCAACAGTCAGTCCCTTAAATGAGATATATGCGTGCCTTAATCTAAAAGCATCTACAGCTCCCCTAAAATCGCTCTCAATATAAAATTCAATATCTCCAAGCAGATCTGTTTTTTGAATAACTTTAAGAATTAGTCTGGTGCCTGAAGCATCCATACTCAATCTTGACTCTTTGTCCCACTCATTGTCTGCAGACATTGTAGAACTTACAAAATCATAATTTGGAACAACTCCCCCAAAATCTGCAAAGGTTACAAAACGGACAAAACCTCCGAATTTAATAGAGGTGTTGCCTTTCTCTATCAGGAAAGGTGATTTGTTCTCTGTTGGTTTTACCGCTGTGCTCTGGGCGTATACGCCTATACATATAGCACTTACAATGATTAATGTAACTAATTTTTTCATTTTTCAGGGATTTAAGTTTCGGTTTCTCATACAAAAGTAAACGCTTTTACTATATTATTCAAAACTATTTTAGAATAATTGCAACTTTTTGCAAAAGATGTTCGTCTAAATAGAGTCAAAAATATTTAAAAAATGAAAAAAAGCTTTTTAATAACTATTGCAGTTCTAATTGTTGCAATCTCATCTTGTTCTTGTCTGGATTTTGTATCCATAAATCCTTCAGGCCCTTATACGGCAAAAAAAATTAATGTTGGTAGTTTCGAAAATGTATCGGTCTCCAACGGCTTCGAACTGATTCTCACACAGGATCCAAATCAGGAATTGGTAATTGAAACTTACGAAAATATTCACGACTATATAGTTGTAAGAGTTGACGGAAGCACTCTAAAGATATATCGTGAGGGTGGTATATTCTTTAGCGGTAATAGTAATGTGAAGATCTATCTCTCCTGCAACCATCTTGAAAAGATTACAGGTAGCGGCGGCAGCAGAATCTATCTGGAGAATGGTTGGGAGGGTGACCAACTAAAGGTCTCTCTAAGTGGAGGCGGTCGCATAACAGGAGCTGTTGAGCTGAACTCGCTCTATCTTAGCATGTCGGGTGGCTCAAGATCGGAACTGGAGGGATCTGTCGGCTATTTCTCAATCAATTCATCCGGTGGAAGTGTTCATAAACATTACGGACTAAAGGCAGAAGAGTGCCGTGCATCTCTCTCGGGAGGAGCATCTGCAGAGCTTTTTGTAAGTGAACTTCTTGATGTTACCGGTTCCGGCGGAACAACTGTTCGTTACAAAGGTGATCCACACATTAATACAAAACTTTCCGGAGGATCTAGCGTTAGAAAGGTTAACTAAATTCAGCTTTTTCGTATATTCGTGTCAAAGATTATAAATTACAAACTTTGACCATCAGTTATCCCGCAAAAACTATCATAAAATTCCCCTCTCTCTCAATGGGTGAGGGGAATACTCCTATAGTTGAGCTTGAAAAAGGGCTCTGCGCCAAGTTAGATTATATGATGCCAACCCTCTCATTCAAAGATAGAGGAACGGTTGTAATGATGGAACACGCACTAAGGAGCGGAGTAAAACGGGTTATCCAGGACAGCAGCGGTAACGCAGGGTGCTCAGTTGCAGCCTATGCCGCCAGAGCCGGTATTAAGGCAGATATCTACCTTGGAGAGTCCACCCCTGCAAAAAAGATAAAGATGATTGAAGATTTTGGGGCAAATGTGGTGATGGTAAAGGGGACCAGAGAAGATGTTGCTGCCGCGGCACTAAAAGAGGTTGCAAAGGGAGAGAGGTACTATGCCAGCCATATCTACAACCCGCTTTTTGCACAAGGGATGAAATCTTATATCTTCGAGGTGTTTGAGCAGATGGAGGGGGTGCTTCCTCACAACATCTACATCCCTTTGGGTAACGGAACTCTCTTCTATGGTGTCTATTACGGAATCCAGGAGCTCATTGCCGCGGGTAAGGTAAAGAGCTTCCCGCAAATTATCTGTATTCAGGCATCTGCCTGTGCGCCAATCTATGAGTCCTACAAAAAATGGCACAAAAACAGAGATACCTCTATGGCAGACAAAGCCCCGACTCTGGAGCCTGTCGTGAACAGAGGCACAGTTGCAGATGGTATTGCAATAGCTAACCCTGCAAACGGAGGAGATATACTGGCAAAAATGGCAGAGATAGATGCCGGGATAGTTGCGGTTGATGACGCCGAAATTGATAGTGCCTACCATACACTTGCCCTTAAAGGCTTTCACGTTGAGATGACCAGCGCCGCCAACTACGCAGGTTACAAACAATTCATCTCCTCTGTGGAGTACATCAACTCACAGAAAACCTTCACAGAGAGTCACCTTATCACGCTCTGTGGAACCACCAAATAATATTACCGGGCTTAATTGATAAAAAAGGTTACTCGTTCATCCATCTCTTAAATGCAGATGAGCGGTCTACGCTCACGATGGTATCTTCCGGACAGTCTGCCCCAGGCTTTAGCTCTAGCTTTATTCTGGCTCTTGAATAGGCCACCATATTGAAGATAGATTCGATATTAACAATGTATTTGCGGTTTATTCTAAAAAATTGTTGTGGATTGAGTAGCTCTTGTAACTTGTCCAGGGAGTGGTCCATAGGGAGTGTAACTCCATCAAAGGTCCTTAGATAGACAGCCTTATCCTCTGTAAAACAATATGCAATCTCCCCGGATTCTACCTTTCTTATCCTACTTCCTGTCTGGATAAGAAATCTCTTTTTATACTCCGGAGAATTGCCTTGAATTTGAGATAGCAGAGCTTCGAAATCTATACCATACACCCCCTTCAGTGAAGAGAACTTCCTGAGACTCTCCTGCAATTCGTCTCTTCTTACAGGTTTAAGCAGATATGAGATACTGTTCAGCTTGAAGGCCTTAACTGCATATTCATCGTATGCGGTTGTGAAGATCACAGGAGTATTTACGCTTACCTGTTCAAATATACTAAAACTGAGACCATCGGAAAGTTGAATGTCGAGGAAAATAAGATCTGCAGTGTTGTTCATTAACCACCTCACACTCTCCTTTATAGAGCCGGTTTTGCCGGTTACCATAAGCGAAGGGTTTTCCTCTTTAAGCATCTGCTCTAGTTTATCTGCCGCAACAGATTCATCTTCTACTATAAGTACATTCATCTTCTCTCTATTAGCCATTAATTAATTTTCCGGGATTATAAGGGGAACCCTTGCCACATAGTAGTTGTCCCTTATTTCGAAGACCGGTTTTGTTTCACAAATAAGTGCATATCGTTTAGTGAGGTTTTTAAGCCCTACGCCCGTAGATTTTCCCGACACTTTGGGCTGGATATTGTTTCTTACAACAAGGTAGTTCCCCTCGCAAAGAATATCCACGTTCAAAGGCCGCTCCTCATTAACAATATTATGTTTTATAGCGTTTTCCAGTAATGTCTGAAGTGATAGCGGTGGAAGATTCATTGTTAACTTTTCGGTTGGGATATTCACAGAGTAGGTCAGATTTTTCCCGTATCTTATCTGTTGCAAAAAGAGATAGGACCTTATAAAGTTTATCTCTTCACTTAACAGGGCTACAGGCTGCTCAATCATCTCAAGTACATATCGGTATATTTGAGAAAACTCATCAATAAACATCTGTGCTTTTTTCACATCTGTACCAATCAGCCCGGACAACACATTAAGACTGTTGAACATAAAGTGTGGGTTAATCTGACTCTTGAGAACCTCAAATTTAACCTGAAGCAGCTCCTCCTGCAAATGCTCTGCCACCTCTCTGGCCCTGTTGCTCTCGATGTAGAATACCCAGGCCTCCAATATAGCCATCACCAGCAGATTTACAACCGAGTAGATTAGAGCATTTGCAATAAGCACACTAATCAGATCTTCTCTATATGGCTTCATTATATGAGCAAGAAGGGTAATGAAAACAGATATTATAACTGCATAGATAACAGTAAAGCACATCTGCATAAAAACTCTTTTGATAACCCTTCTCCCCCAAGGTATGCTCTTATTCAGATAGCGAATTACTACAAGGTCCGGGTAAGATATCAGGAATCCTGCAAGGATACTAAACGCCCAACCCCTGCCAAGTCGCAAAAGAAAGTGTTGGTAATTTTCAAGATCATAAAAGCCGCTTATATGGTTGTAAGATATCACAATCAACTGGATAACAAAGGCAAGCCCTACGACGAATCTTAGTAGCCTGCCAAACGAAAAGTAGTTATGAATCTTACGAAAAAGCATTAATTACCTAGTTATAAACCCCAAATTTAGCTTAAGATTTGAAACTTCTTCTAAAATCTTTTTAACAAACCTACTCGAAAAGAGAGATAGTTATGTTTTAACTCTCTTGCTGTGCCATCAAAGATAATGTCTCTCCTTAGAGAGTTTAATTTAACACCCGGAGTTAAACTCACCTTTTCGCTCAACCTTATATCGACTCCACCTGCAACCTGCCAACCCCAGCCGTGCCCGCTGTTGTTAATTATATCTCCCTCTTCATTCTCAATCTCAATGTGGTTATAAAGAGCACCTGCTCTTAAATAGAGAGAGAGTGGCGATGCTCCCACACTCTGTTTAAACTGGAGTCCCATAACATAACCTGTCTCTTCAAAATCTGAATTAACCCCGGTGAATGAGTTTTCGCTTGAAAACCTGTTCCATCCCCATCCGGCATAAACCCCGGTAGAGGAGATAAATCTGTAGTGAAAGATACCCTCGGCTCCATATCCGCACTTTAGTGCAGCATCCCCAAGTTTGTTGGTAGCAACAGATACTCCTGTGCTAATCTCAAAGCCAAACCTGCTCTCGTTATTCTGAGCATTTAAAACCCAACTAAAGAACATAATCGAAACAAGAACAATAATCTCTTTTGTTTTCATCATTATTTAACATTTATTAATCACGCAAAAGTATTGTCTCGCATAGCTGTGTAAAAATAATACTCTCCCAAAGGGTATTATTGGCAGATGAAGGCGTTTTTTTTGTAAATTGCAGGGAATAAAACCTTACAAAAGATGAGAAAGAGTTTTGGAATTACAGCATTTATTCTGGTTCTGCTTCTCTCTTGTGGTATTACACGCAGGGGATTTAACGAAACCTCAACCGGGATATTAAGTATCAAAGATACAGTATCGGTAAATGACTCCACCGAGTATGAACTTCTTGTTTTTGACCCGGGATTTGACTATTGGCTTGCAAGTAAAAGTTTTAATAAAAATATGTACTCCAACGAACATCTTCAGATGCTTAACCAACAGTACTCATTTGAGTGGAACCGCCGTTACTCTTCCGGAGAGAGGCTTGTAGAGAGCTACATAGACTATAATCCTCTTATAAAATACGACTTGGAGTTTAACTACAAGCTCTATATGTATTTCCTCTATTTTGAAGAGTCCAATAAAATAAATCTCATACCAGGAGCCAGACGAAGACATTACTAATACTATATGAAAAACTTAATCTACGTTAAATTAGCGGCACTACTATTAATTTTACTGCCTATTGGATACTCTTGTTCACACAAAACGGCTCAAATACCGAATTTAGGCCTTGGTGATGCTTTAATTAACTGTAAACCTGCAGATACCGATGATTTAATTGAAAGTATAAAATATATCGCTCTGGAGACCAGTAATAATTGTCTTGTTGCGGATGCTAGCTTTGTATCGCTTTATAATGAGTTCATTATAGTTGCAGATAGCAAACATAATGTATTCCTGTTCGATCTCAACGGTAAGTTCTTGAGAAAAATAGGCATAAAGGGGAAGGGTCCGGGTGAGTATCAGACAATTTTTGGTTATGCCTTTGATAAAAC
>JAUYTH010000339.1 GCA_030695165.1 Bacteroidales bacterium | reverse complement strand
CTTTAAGACCTCTGGCTCCATTCATACCCGCCTCTTCATCAATAGTAAAGAGTGCCTCAACAGGCCCGTGGACCATATTTTTATCTTCAAGTACAGCCATTGCCACTGCAATCCCAAGTCCATTATCTGCTCCCAGGGTAGTTCCGGTTGCATACATCCATCCGTCTTCAATTCTTGTAATGATAGGATCCTTTTCAAAGTCGTGAACCTTATCACTATTTTTTTGAGGAACCATATCTATATGAGCCTGGAAGATTATACCTTTCCTGTTCTCCATCCCCTTGGATGCAGGTTTCCTGATGATAATGTTGCCCAGTTCATCTTTGATTGTCTCCAATCCTAGCTCTTTGCCGAATTTTTCCAGAAAAAGAACAGCCTTCTCCTCTTTTTTGGATGGACGTGGAATCTGCGTAAGTGAATAAAAGTGGTTCCACACTCTTTCTGGCTTAAGATCTTTAATATTCATAACTCTATGTTTTAATTGTTAATTTATTTTCATTATAATTTCCCCGTTGCAATCTCTAAGGGGAACGAGAGCAAGTTTCCAAGTTGGTAAACAGGCACTCTGGACTGCAGAATTACATTTTGCCCATCCATCAGTCTAAGATTCATCATTGCCGGTTTGCGATAGATTACCCTTCCTCTGCCGGAGGTTACATCCATAGCGACACCCGTCTGCTCACTCTCTTTTAGAAGCTCCAGGACAATCGGGCGCCCGGCAAGGTTATTCGAAGGGAGTAGTCCCTGAGTGTCCGACAGGCGAAAGGCTATGTAGATCTGTTTTTCGTTATCTGCCTTAGGCATAACATCAAATGACATCTTTTGAGAACCGCTCCTGATCTTTCCGAAGAACAGACTAAGATACTCATCTTCCAGCCTGTTTATCTCGTCAATGGCAGCTCTGAGGGCATCTCCGCTAAATGTTGCATCGGTCTCTCCGGTAATTATCTCAAGTCGTTTGGTTCTTAGCTTAAATATCATATTGGCACTCTCCTCTGCTCTCTTCTCGGTACTCTTCTCTACAACCTGACTCTGCTGAACTGCAGATCTCTCCGAGCCGGTTGGACTTGATGCCGTTCTGTATAACGTACTCTTCTCGCTGGTCAGGTTAGATGTCGACATCGACTTTACAAAAAGGGTGTTGC
>JAUYTH010000334.1 GCA_030695165.1 Bacteroidales bacterium | reverse complement strand
AGCTAAACGAGGAAACTGATGCCTGAAAGAGATACAATTACAGTAAGTGACAGCACTAACTGCAGGTTCATTATAATTGAGAGTAGTCCCGATACTGGTGTTATTATTCCGGCAACTCCGGCAAACTCCTTATGGGGAAGCTCTACCCTATCTAAAACAAAGCCCCCCAAGGGCTCTGTTCCCGTGAGTGATAGTTCTGAATTTTTTGTCTCCGGATTAATTCTGCTCTTTTCTATTCTGCTAATACTCTTCTCCCGGGAGATTCTTATTACCATCCCGAATATCTTTAAGACTATTTTCAGCTTCAAAAATCATCAGAAGCTGGAACATAAGCTCTCTATCTCCTACCAGAGAAACGTAACTGCTGCACTATCTGCTTTCTACTACCCGGTTATTTTCACTTTACTGATGGGTGAGTTTATAGATCAAAATGTCGGGATTGAAGGGTATCTCATTTTTGCAGGAATTACAGCTCTATTTTTTGTTTACTGGGTTTTTAAAACCATTACCCTGCGTTTTCTCGGTTGGGTTACAAAAACAAACCAACCTTTTAACCTTATTGGTAAAATGGGTTATAACCACCTTATTATATCTGTTATTTTTTCATTTCCGGCTCTAATCGTATCATTTTTTTTTCCTGATATGAAAGAAATAATTTTTGCTAGTATCCTTATAGTGTGTCTGTTATTCTTATATCTTGTATATATGGTCCGAATATATCAGGCAATAATTTCATATCGATTTTCACATTTTTTCTATATTTTGTATCTTTGCATCGTCGAATTACTGCCTTTAGCTCTATTGACAAATTTTTTACTCTCTTTCCAATAGTATGAAAATTAAAAGGATATTGATATCTCAGCCGGAACCGGCCAATGGATCTCCCTACACAGACTTGATTTCAAAATATAAGATTGGGATAGATTTTATACCATTCTTTCGTGTTGAACCACTACTTGCCAGAGAGTTCCGCCTGCAAAAAATAAACATTCTGGACCATACTGCCGTAGTATTCACATCACGAACTGCAATTGATGCTTTTTTTAAAATATGCGAAGAACTTCGAATTGCCATACCTGAGACAATGAAATACTTTTGTGTGTCAGAAGCTATTGCTCTATATCTGCAGAAATATATCGTATACAGGAAACGAAAGATTTTTTTCGGCAACGGAACTGCAACATCTATTGTTGAAGCTATAGCTACTAAGCACAAAGGAGAGAACTTCCTTCTTACGGTTGCAGATAATTGCAAAACAGATCTTAATAAGGTGTTTTTAAAGTCTAAACTTAAACACTCAACGGCGATTCTTGTTAAAACGGTTAACAGTGATCTTAGTAAGCTGGAGATATCTATATATGATATGGTTGTTTTTTATAGCCCTTCTGATGTTAAGTCCCTCAAAGATAACTTCCCGGACTTCACTCAGAACAACCTCCAGTTTGCCACATTCGGTCCTGCTACACTAAAGGCACTAAAAACTGCCAAACTAAACTCAACAGTGGTTGCTCCAACACCTAAGGCTCCCTCCATAGCAAAGGCTCTCTTAAACTATCTTGAGCAGAAGTAACTTCTGCCAATAAATATTCCAATGAACTCTTCGGCCCGATTATGCTTTGATAAAAGCGACAGACTATGCTCGGTCAGGAGAATTTCCGAAATTTTCCGCACGGGCACTGTTTTATTTAACCACCCCCTGAAAGCTCTCTATCTGCCTAACGACACTCAATTTTCAAGGGTTGTAATATCTGTCCCGAAACGCCTTTTCAAAAGGGCTGTAAAAAGAAATCGTATTAAGAGGCAAATTCGTGAGATACTCAGGAGAGCTCATTTTCGTGACTTCTCAAGAAACGGGGTAGATATCTCTCTCCTCTTTATTGGCAAAGAGCTGCCGGATTATAACCTTCTGAAAGAAAAGATAAAAGATGTTCTGGGAAAAATTAGCAAAAGGGTTGAAAGCAATGCTCTCCCTTCCACTGATAATATTGATTAAATTTTATCAATATTTTATCTCTCCTCTCAAGCCCCAAAGCTGCAGATACTCCCCAACCTGCTCTGCATACTCTCTTGAGGCAATTAAAAAACACGGCCCGCTAAAGGGCCTATGGCTTGCCATTAAAAGAGTTTTGAGTTGTAACCCGTGGGGAGGAAGTGGTTATGATCCCGTTCCCTGAATTTTATCCTCCTCCTTGAAGCCAAATCTTGCCATCACCCTCTCAATGTCGTGTTCACCTTTAGCGAGAGCGGCAATCTCTTGCCTGGAGACCTCCTTAAGATCCAGAAGAACAAGGCCATCTACACAGTAGTTGAAATCCGGGTCTACATTATAAGTTACAATTTTGCAGTTGACTTTCAAATATTTCTTAACCAGAGTAGGTAGTCTATACTCATTATTACTCAGCCTGAGCATAAACCTGTCAAATTTCTCTATGCTGTCCAGCTTATTTGCAAGCAGATGCTCCGGTGTTGTTTTTAGGTAGTCAGGGAAAAAGGGGTTTCTTGGGGTTACATACTTTTCCAAATCTCCGGCAGAGTGCTGTTCTTTAAGGTAATAGATCATCAGGCTTCTGTAGAACTTTGGATACCAAGAGCTTATACTCACAGGTCCCAGCAGATATCTTACCTCGCTATTATTAATTACCGAATAAAAAAGTCCCTTCATTAACAGCACAAGAGGCAGTGCCTCCTTTTGATAGTCCAACACAACAAATGAGCGCCCAAGCTCCAAAGAGCTATTGAGTATCTTTTCAAACGGTTTCTCATAGTTGAAAAGAGTTTGAGTATAAAACCCTTTAACCCCTTTTGCTTTCATTATCTCATTGCCAAAACCTAATCTGTATGCACCCACCAGTCTGGTTTTTTGCCTGTCCCACAAAATCAGATGCTTGTAGTATTCGTCATACTCATCTAAATCCAGAGGTCGTCCCGTTCCCTCTCCAACTGCCCTGAATGCCTCCTCTCTACGCCTGCCAAGTTCGTGCATCATAAGAGGGATGGATTTTGAATCTGTTATGTAACAACTATAGTGTCCTGTTGTAAAGAGCTGTTTATCCGGAGTAAGGGCATTAATCTCTTTTTGCATTGCTCTCCTGTTTTTTGGCAAAGCAATCGGGACCGTTTTTGCCAAAACCTCTTGCTTTTTGACCTGAGAAATATTTGCCTCCATTGCATAGCACCTTGCTCTTAAACACATCCCCAGGTCATTAAGAGAGTTGAACTCCCCGATCTCAGCTGTAGAGACAGCCCTGCCTATTGACATCTTAATGCTTTTGTTCTGTTTGTTGAAAAGTTCCCCGGGTAGCCTGGCTGTTCGCAGCATTGGGTGAATTTTACCTATCCAGTGGAAAAAATTGGAGTTTGACCCGTGAAAATATACCGGCACAACAGGAACATTTGCACTTTTAATAAGTTTGATCATTGTTGAAGACCAGGTTTTGTCCCTTATGATAGATGTGCCGTATGTGGTCGAAACCTCTCCGGCCGGAAAGAGTGCAAGAGAACCTCCGTTACGAAGAGAGTCCAAAGCGGCTCTCAGTCCGGTAAAGCTGCTTGCAAGGTTTGGATTGTCTGAGAATGGATTGACCGGCAAGAAAAACTCGTTTATGTTGGGAACCTGAAGTAGTATAAAGTTTGAGACAGATTTTATCTCCGGCCTTACAGAGCTAAAAATATGCAGAAGAATTATTCCGTCTACTGCTCCATAAGGATGGTTTGAGACAACAATAAAAGGGCCCTCCTGAGGTATATGCTCCAGCTCCTTTTCATTGATATCAAATGAGATGTTGAAATCCTTAAGGATTGCTCCGGTAAAATCTCTTCCTGTGAAATGAGATAGCCGGGCATATCTTTTGTTCACCCTATTAAGACCAATTATGGCCATAATAAGTGAAGCCAGGATATCTCCCAAAAAACCGCGGAGCTTAAATGCCTTTTTAACTTCCGCCGTGGACACCAATTTGTTTACCATAATCTTTTACAAATATAGGATAATTGTTACTTTTACAAAAAACAAGTTACACTTTATAGTATGAAAGAGGGCACTTCTCTTAAAACAGCGCTCAAAGAGAGAGTTAAATTGTTACCCCTCTCACCCGGAGTCTATCGGTTCTTAAACAAAGAGGGGGTAATAATTTACATTGGAAAGGCCAAAAACCTTAGAGCCCGGGTTTCTCAATATTTTCACACAGAGGAGAGTCTCAGCACAAAAACCAGGGTAATGGTCTCTAAAATCTTCGAATTCCAACATACTATAGTAGAAAACGAAGATGATGCTCTCCTGCTTGAGAACAATCTTATTAAAGAGTTTCTCCCACGTTATAATGTTATGCTTAAAGACGGAAAAACATACCCGTGGATCTGCATAAAAAACGAAGAGTTTCCCAGAGTTTATATAACCAGAAGAAATATTAAGGATGGTTCCAAATACTTTGGTCCATATAGCGCTGTTAACCAAGCTTATAACCTTGTAGAGCTGATTTCTGCCCTCTACTATATTAGAGATTGTAAGCTATCCCTTGATAAATATCACATTGAACAGAACAGGTACCGACCCTGTCTCAAGTATCATATTGGAAAGTGTAAAGCACCCTGTGTGGGAAGATTCTCTCAAAAGGAGTACAACGAACAGATTGAAAAAATCTCTGCTCTGCTCAAAGGTGAGAGCTCTGCATTAATTCGTGACTTCCGTGAAAAGATGCTCAAAGCCTCGTCTGAACTCCGTTTTGAGGAAGCTCAACAATATAAGGAGAAGATAGATCTTATCTCCTCTCATAACAGCAAATCTGTAATTGTGAGCCAGAATATTACTAATGTAGATGTCTTTTCGCTAGTATTCGAGAATAACATCGCATTTGGCAACTACATCCGGATTGTAAAAGGAAGTATAATTCAATCCCTTAATATCGAGTTCAAGATTCCTATCGAAGAGAGTCGGGAAACAGTGATGACTCTCTTTATAACCGAGATGCACTCTAAGTTTGGAGATACCTCCGATGAGATTATCGTACCTTTTTATCCAGACGCAGATACACTTAAAAAGCGATGCCATATTCCACTTCGCGGAGACAAGCTTACCCTGCTCAGCCTCAGCAGCAAAAACGCTCTTATGCTAAAACGAGAGAGACTTAAACAGGAGGAGACACTACGGCCTCAAGAGCATCAGGAGAGAGTTTTGGAGAGCATAAAGAGAGATCTCAATCTAAATGAGCTACCCTCTCATATAGAGTGTTTTGACAACTCAAATATTCAGGGTAAATATGCTGTAGCAGCTTGTGTTGTATTCAAGAACGGCCTGCCAAGCAAAAAGGATTACAGACACTTTAATATTAAACGTGTAGTCGGGGCAAATGACTTTGCAACTATGAAGGAGGTTGTAAACCGAAGATACTCCCGTACCATTTCGGAGGGGGGAGAGTTGCCTCAGCTGGTTATAGTGGACGGCGGAAGGGGACAACTCAACTTTGCCTGGGAGGCACTCAAAGAGCTTGGATTACACGAGAGCATAAAAATTGTAGGTATTGCAAAAAGGCTGGAGGAGTTGATTGTACCCGGTGATCCACATCCACTGTTTCTGGATAAGAACTCCGTGACTCTTCGTGTAATAATGCATTTGCGGGACGAGGCTCACAGGTTTGGGATTACTCACCACCGCAATAAAAGAAGTAAGGGACAGATAGTTTCTGAGCTACGTCAAATAAAGGGTATAGGAGAGAAGAGTGAACAAAAACTGCTTCAGAAATACAAGAGTCTTGCCGGAATTAAAAGGGCCTCATATAAAGAGATCTGCGATACTCTCGGTGCTAAGGCTGCAGATGCTCTTTTTGCGTACTTTGAGAGAGACGTAGCCAGGTAATCCATCCGTTAAGAGAGTTGGCCAGATAGAATATCCACATCAGAACCATAAGCGCCGAGTGCGACTCTCCGTTTGAGAAGGCTATAATCCACATAGTTACACTAATAAGATTCACAATTACCCAAAGTACCCACTGCTCCATAAACCTTCTTACCATTAAAAACATAGCAATAATTGAGAGGACAGTCGTTGCTGAGTCTTTAAGAGGCTGTGGATCTTTAAAATAGTAAAGTGCAACTGCAACCAAACCAGTAATCACTACGCTAATAAGTGCAAGAGTGACTCTCTCTTTAACCTTCATTCTTCTTGCCACTATGGTAACAGACTCCTCCTCTTTCCGTCTGCCAATCCAGCTGTACCAGCCTATAAACTGCATAGGAAAATAGTATAATGCATTAAGGGCAGCATCTCCGTAAAGACCTGCCTTAAAGGAGATCCAGGCATAAAGCGAAACATTGATTATTCCAAAGAGATAGTTGAATATATTCCCTCTGGCAACCAGAACCACACATACTACTCCCGTAACGGCTGCAAGAGAGCCGATTATATCCAGTTCCTGCTCCAGAATTGCATACAAAAAATTTACACCGATTATTCCGCCAATTAGCAGCCAGTCAAAAGGCTTAAGTGTGTTTATGTGCTTAAATATTACCATTTTAAAGCGGTGTCTGAAATAAAAATTCCGTGAAATATTTTCTCTCTCCTGTTACCCCTACCCTTACACCTGCCGTGAATGGGTAAGAAATTCCAATTAGATTAAGGTCCAATAAAAGATCGCTCCCACAAGAGAAGAGATTCTCAACTCGATTGACTCCGCCATTGCGGAAAAAATTTACAAAGGGTATCATCTGAACTCTCTTGATATAGAGCAGAGAGGAGAGAGAGATGTCTCTCATCAGCAACGGTAGAGCATACTCAATTTTTAAAGATGCGGCCCACCGGCTGAACCTCTGTTCATAGCCATCCGGAAAAGAGATGGTATTTGTCATAAGATAGTTCTTCCCCTCAAAAAATTGTTTCTGGAAAGCTCCTGCTATCTTAATTCCGTGGTTGGATATCATCCCCGGAAGATATCCGTATACAGATGAATATAGAAGAGAGCCATAGTTCTCTCCCGCAAAAGGGACAGCCGAGTACTGGATATTTGTTCCGATTCCGAATCTGGGAAAGATATCTCTAACAGAGAGGTTAAGAATTTTGTAAAGGCTTATCCCGAGATTTATATATTGATAGTTAGATAGCCTGCCATTTTTGTATGAGAAGAATGAGTCATTCGTATAGCGCCACAACACCCTTGGAACAATACCGTTGCTCCACCCTCCACTCCCGTAGCGAAGTGGTAAATAGATCATTAATTGGGTACTAATAAAGGGAGATCCGGAGATCGTATCTCTTTTTTGAACCCGATTGGTGCCCTGCAAGGTGACTAATCTGTTGTTGTGTCTATTCCTGTCGTTAAAGTCTGCCTTAATGTCAATTACAGGATATAGACCCCTATATGTAAACTTCAGATGCCCGGAGTGAAAACCCTTACGCCAGGAGTATCCGGCCAAGGTATTTGCCGTGCTGAGTGTGTTTTGTGAGTATATTATAAACCCCGGTGATACTAAATCATAGACACTCTCATAAGTAAGATTTTTAATGTTGTCTACATTGTAGTAAACCGGTGCCCAGGAGTGAATTCTAAAAAGGTTCTTTACTTTACTGTAGGGTTTGGACTCATATTGAGGGTTGTGAGGCACCCTTACTGTGTCTGCACTAAAGCCGGCACCTAGAGTGAGATACTCTGCAATTTCATCCTTCTTTGGCAGAGAGAAGTGAGATCCTCTCCACAGCATTGAATCTTCACTTGCCTTAACTGCGTTATATCCCCCGTAAAAAAAGTCTGAGTAGTAAAACAGAGGAGAGTCACTATCCAACGATAGTGAAGAGACACCAAATCTTGAGTTTGTAAGCTGTCTAAGATCTTTGAGTTCGGGGCTATAGATATATACATTATTATTTCCATTCAAGTTAGATACAAACCATATATCATCTCCTTTTACCCTGAGGCTGCTTAGATATTTTGGTTGCTCCTCAATCTCTCTCTTCCACAATTCCGATTGGCTATCATAAGAGAACAGCCCCATACCTTTTTCTGTTATGACAGTTGCAAATAGTCTACTATTAACCTGGACGACCTCTTTAAATTGACCTCTCTCCGGCGGAGATATCTGATCTATTTTGCTGAAATTATCTCCTCTCAAAAGCAAAATTGCAGATGAACCCTCAACAGGATAGGATACAACCATTACAGTGTCTCCACCCGGTGAGAAGTGCACATTATAAAAGCTCTCTCCTTTTGTCTCTCTTTTGGTTTTTCCCGATTTAAGATCATAGGAGTAGATATCTGAGAAGCTCTCCAGCTCCCATCTTCCAGATTGAACAAACTCTGTCCAATAGAGCTTATCTCCAAAAAAGGTCAAAGGCGAATTTATCCTTCCCATATGTCGTAAGAATCTCTCCTGTCCCTCCTGTGAAATGGCAACTAATCTTTTAATCTGTTTGAGCCCCGACTTAACAGCAAACACTGTGTCGCCTGAATGTGGGAGCGGATAGAGGTATGAGGTGTAATCACTGTTCGCGGTGTTAATAACCCTGTATGGGGTAAAAGGCATCCTGGCAGAGTCCTCTCTTCTCCATTTTTCTGTCATAACCCTCTTAAGTTCTCGGAAGTTCTCTTTTTTTGATAGTGAGGTTGTCTTTTTATAGGCTTTATCATCTGCAGTTATATCATAAAATCTCGATACAAGGTAATCGGTTGCCTCGCCCATATAGTTGTAATTTCCGGAGTTAAAGCGGACAAAAGAGCAAAACATATATCCGAAGCTATATACATCGGGAACAAAGTTCTTATATGAGCCCATTTTCCATTTATCCCAATTCCTGTAGTCACCCTCCAGGAATGCAGATCTATAATAGATCAGGTGGTCCGGATCTCTGCCTCTTCCGGCAGAGGTAAGCTCTGTCTCTGTAACAACAGCATCTCCCTCAAGTTTCCATCTGCTCATTAACACTCCCACTCCAAGAGCCGTAGCCTGCTCTCCCAGCAGCCAACTTAATGGTTTGAATATCCCCTTTTCAAATTTTGAAACGTGGCCTGTATGCCTCAACTCGTGAATAACCAGGTGCTTCTCCCAGTTATGAGAGTAGTCGTTATTTGCAGGAGGACGAGTTATTAGCTCAATTCTCTTTGGTGCCACCCCAACCATTCCGTTGCTTGCAGAGCTAAATGGGTGAAGCACCACATCCATCTTTTTGGGGTTAGTCTTAAGCGAGGCCAGAACCGGCTCCCTTAATCTCTCCAGAAGAAATGCATAGCGTTTAGCAAGGGAGTCTATCTGCTCAGGATAGATGATTTTAAAATTTTCTGTCTCAATTGTCCTC
Organism: Bacteroidales bacterium; assembly: GCA_030695165.1. Lineage (GTDB taxonomy): Bacteria > Bacteroidota > Bacteroidia > Bacteroidales > UBA932 > Bact-08. The sequence goes on along the minus strand of JAUYTH010000334.1, from coordinate 8,518 downwards.
CATTTAGCTCTTGAGGGATCTGTCCCCAGACTATAGAATTGGGCAAAAGAGATTTTTGTTACGAAAATGTTAATCAAAAGCAGAAGTATAAAAAGCTTATGCCTTACTCTGTGAGTGCTCATTATTAACGTAAATGGTTGTTATTATAGTCTATAAAAGAACGAAGGTAATAAAAAGCTTACAATTTTTTTAACAGCTTAATTATATGGTCTATATTTGTAGCTTATAATAGGAGAGAAAAAATGAGTATACTTTTTCAAGTTTTACAAGTTCTTGGATCACTTGGTCTATTTCTTTACGGAATGACGCTTCTTAGCGAATCGCTGCAAAAGGTCGCCGGAGATAAAATGCGCAGCATACTTGCTGCAATGACCTCCAACTCTTTTAAAAGAGTTCTCACCGGCCTTTTTATTACGGCAATAATTCAATCTTCGAGTGCAACTACCGTTATGGTGGTAAGCTTTGTAAATGCCGGTCTGCTCTCTCTGGCCCAATCCGTGGGGGTTATAATGGGGGCAAATATTGGGACAACTGTCACAGCCTGGATTATCTCATTGCTTGGATTCAAGGCAGATATCTCTATCCTCTCCATACCACTTATTGGTATAGGATTTGCCTTTATGATGTCAAAGTACAAAAAGAGAAAATCTATCGGTGAGCTCATAATAGGGTTTGCTTTGCTCTTTTTGGGGTTGAGTTTCTTGAAAAACTCCGTTCCTGATCTTAAATCCACTCCCGAAGTTCTGGCGTTTATACAAGAGTGGACAAGCTTCGGCTTCCTTTCTGTGCTCATATTTGTTCTCTTTGGAACTCTTCTCACTATTGTGCTGCAATCTTCCAGCGCAACAATGGCTCTTACCCTTGTTATGTCCAGCTACGGGTGGATTCCGTTTGAGATGGCGGCCGCAATGGTTCTTGGAGAGAATATTGGAACAACAATCACTGCTAACATAGCTGCTGCAATTGCCAATGTCTCTGCCCGAAGGGCGGCGCTGGCACACACAGTTTTCAATATTTTCGGGGTAGTTTGGGTGCTTATCCTCTTTAACCCTATTCTTCGACTTGTATCATATATAACAATAAGCGTGGGAGGTGGGGATCCTTTCCTCTCGAGCGACTCTACTCTTTACGGTGTTTCATTTTTACATACCCTCTTTAACATTACAAATACTCTTTTACTTGTTTGGTTTACCCCACAGATTGTAAAACTTGTGAGTTATGTTATAAAGGCCCCTAAAGTTGAGGAGGTTTTCCGCCTGCAATTTATACCTGGTGGTTTGCTTAGTACGGCAGAGCTCTCTCTTACTCAGGCAAAACACGAGATAGTTAACTTCGCACACCTGGGGCAACGGCAATTTGAATATGTGAGGAGTGCAATAAAGGAGTGCGACAAAGATAGTTTTGATGGCATCTTTTCAAAACTTGAACATTATGAGCAGATCACCGACAGAGTTGAGTTGGAAATTGCTAATTATCTCAATAACATATCCGAAGGAGAGATTAGCGAAGAGAGCGCAAGACGGCTGCAGGCTATGTATACAATAATAAGCGAGATTGAGAGTATAGGAGACTCCGGGTATAACATCGCCAGAATTTTACAGCGGAAAAAGGTGTACAACAGCAAATTTGACCCGGAGATGGTGAAAAAACTGGAGCATATGCTGGATCTGCTGGACAACGCATTTAAACAGATGATCTACAACCTTGAACTTGGATATAAAAACATATCTAACATCTCCGGTGCCGAAGATGCCGAAAATTCAATAAATGAGTATAGAAATCACCTTAAAGATGAGCATCTGCATAACCTGGAGAACAATGTCTATAACTATCAAACAGGGGTCTTCTATATGGATGTTATTGCAGAGTGCGAAAAGGTTGGAGACTATATAATAAATGTATCTGAGGCAATAATTGAGGTTCAGTAATTAATCTTAAACTATTAATTATGAAACGCAAATCCCTTTTTTTTCTACTGTTTTGTACAACCCTCTCTTATGCACAAAACGACTCAATTACAATTGTAACCACTAAGTGGATCAGCAGTGTAATTGCCCCCGGGGTTACTCATAAACAGTATCATTTTAAAGAGGGCAGCCTTTTTGGCTCCTCTCAGTTTATCAATCTTCTGGAGATAGAGTCCGGCTCATCCCGGGAGATAGAGATTCTACCCAGTCCTGTTCTTATTGAGACAAGTAAACTTGCCAATGAGAGTGGCGCTATTGCTGCTATAAACGGCTCTTTTTTCAAATTTAACTATGAGCATAATACTGTAGACTACAACTCTGTTGACTATATAAGAAAGGGTGGTACAGTTTTAGCCCCCAATACCTACACATCGGGCAGCAGGGCAATGCACCAGAGAGGAGCACTTGCAGTTCACAATGGAGTGCTTTATATTCTAAAGGCAGATGAGCTCAAAAACTGGGAGAGTTACATTCTGGCAGATGAGATAATAACATCAGGCCCGTTACTTAGGGTGGCAGGTTTGGACGAAAAGCTTGAGAACTCTTCATTCTATACAACAAGACACCCTAGAACTGCCATTGCAAAAAAAGAGAATGGGAATATAATTCTCTTTACTGTCGACGGACGGGCAAAAGAGTCTGCAGGGATGTCTCTCGAAGAGCTTCAGAAGAGCTTACGCTGGCTTGGTGCAAATGATATAATCAATCTGGACGGGGGAGGCTCTACAACTATGTTTATCCGGTGTGCCTCAGGTAATGGCGTTGTTAATCACCCTACAGACAACAGACTTTTTGACAATAACGGAGAGAGAAAGGTTGCAAATATTATCTTTGTAAAATAACCTGTTAAAAATGGCCAAAAAGGCTCTCTTTATCTACACTCATCTCTCCACTTTTGTTCGGGGAGATCTAGAGATCCTCTCTACGGAATTTGACATAAAAGAGTATCAGGTTGTTAACTCCCCAAAAAAATCACTCCCCTGGTCGCTGTTAAAGCTCTCTCTCTATTTAATCTTCAATATTGGTAAGTTTGAGATTGTGTACATCTGGTTTGCAGATTATCATTCGTTTCTTCCTCTCTTATTTAGCCGAATTGCGGGTAAGCGATCATATCTGGTGATAGGAGGGTATGATATCTGCCGTGAGAGAAGATATAAATATGGCAGCTTCTCCAACCCTTTGAGATCCTTTGCTGCAATTTCCTCAATAAAGATGGCAACAATGAATCTGTGCGTTTCAAAGAGCGTACAGCGGGTTATAAAGGCAATCGCCCCCTCTTCACGCTCCTGTGTAGTATATAATGGCGTAAAAACAGATTTTAGATCATACTCCGAAAACCCTTCTCAATATAACCCTGCAGAAGAGAGATCGCACCAAGAGATACTCTGCGTGGCCCTTGTCTCATCTCTACAGAGTTTCTATATTAAGGGGATAGATCGTTTTAATTCGGTTGCACAGAGAATGCCGGATAACAACTTTGTTTTGGTTGGTTGCAACTCTGATGTTTTTAATTTAGCCGGAATTGCTCCTGCACCTAATCTAAAAATCTTACCCCGGATTGATCACTCTCTCCTTGAAGAGTACTATAAAAATGCAAAGGTATACTGCCAGCTCTCCAGGAGAGAGAGCTTCTCCCTCTCCCTTGCAGAGGCTATGAGCTATAACTGTATCCCTGTGATAACAAAAACAGGAGGTATGCCCGAAGTGACCGGAGAGCTGGGATTCCAGGCAGACGGAGATGATATTGACCAAATCGTACAATTCGTAAAAACGGCGCTCATATCTGAGAGAAGTGATGTTTTCCGGGATAGAATCATACAGCACTTCTCCCTCAAAGGAAGAGAGGAGAGTCTCTTAAAAATCCTAACCCAGTTATAAAAGCAAAAAAGGCTAACTGATTAACAGAAAGCCTCTTTTATGTTGACCTACCAGGATTCGAACCTAGACTGACTGAACCAAAATCAGTAGTGCTACCATTACACCATAGGTCAGTGTCCCCATTTTGGGACTGCAAATATATCTCTTTTTTTATTTCTTCCAAAAATAATTATAAAAACTTGTATTGCAGGATTCTCTCTCCCACAAAGTAAAATAGTGATATCCAAAGCGCAAATCGTATTGACCTGCCAATTAGCATAAATATTGCGCTCTTTATTACATCAATTCTGTAAAATCCAAGACCAATTGCCAAAAGATCTCCTATTATGGGTAACCAGGTAAAAAAAGCTATTAGACTTCCATATTTCTCAATTCGGGCCTTTTGTTTGACCAGCCTCTCCTCTTTCACACCGAACCACCTCTCAATAATATCCCATCTGCCCAGATGTCCCACATAATATGAGGTGAGACCGCCCAGCCAATTACCTATAGTAGCTGCAAAAAAAGCGTGTAAAGGGCTTACCCCGGCAATAAGCACCCCGGTAAGCAGTATTTCAGAGCTGAAAGGTATTACCGTTGCGGCAAGAAAGGCTCCGAAAAAGAGTCCTAAAACACCATAATCCTGTAGTAACTCCAACATATCTCTTCAATTATCCTCTCCTGTTTTTAAAAAACTCTTTTACTATTGATGAGCTCTCCCCCTCCATAATTCCGGAGAGAACCTCTGTTTTAGGGTGCAGAAGGGTTGGTGAGAATAGAGAGAACCCACGTTTAGGGTCTGATGCTCCATAAACCAAAACCTTTATTTGTGCCCAGTTAAGGGCAGCGGCACACATAGGGCAGGGCTCAAGGGTAACATAGATCGCTGAGCTCTCCAGATATTTCCCTCCAAAGCTATTTGTTGCCATTGTGATAGCCTGCATCTCGGCGTGAGCAGTGGGGTCATTGAGGGTTTCGGTAAGGTTGTGTGCCCGGGCAATTATCTTACCGTCACATACAATAACAGCCCCTACAGGAACCTCATCTCTTTCAAGAGCTTTATTAGCCTCTTTTAGAGCCTCCTGCATAAATTTTTTATGTTCATCAATCTGCCTTAAACTCTCCGGCTGGATTCTCTTCTCCATCTGCTTTATATTATCTTTGCAAATATAGCTATTTAAGCGAAAGTGAAATCTGCTCAAAATTCAGGACATTTTGTCAGTATAGCTGATTGGCACCTATTTTGTGTGATGAGCAGTAGAATTGAAAAATATCAAATACAATTAATCTTTAAAATAATATTTAAAACTTTTTAATTATGAACATCAAACCATTAGCAGACAGAGTTTTAATTGAGCCTAAAGAGGCCGAAACAAAAACCGCAAGTGGATTGTACATCCCCGATACAGCGAAAGAGAAACCACAAGAGGGGAAAGTTGTTGCTGCAGGCAACGGCAAAAAAGATGAACCGATGGAACTAAAAGTCGGTGACTCTGTTCTTTACGGAAAATATTCCGGTACTGAGATTAATGTGGAGGGAAAGGAGTATTTGATGATGCGTCAATCCGATGTGCTTGCCGTAATTGGATAGATATTAAGCATTAATTTCACTGTAATTACATTAGAATAAAAATTAAAAATAATTGATAATATGTCAAAGGAGATAAAATTTAACATTGAGGCACGCAATCTTATGAAAGAGGGCGTAGATGCCTTAGCTAATGCGGTTAAGGTAACACTTGGTCCAAAGGGAAGAAACGTTGTGATCGACAAAAAATATGGTTCACCACAAATCACTAAAGATGGTGTTACTGTAGCAAAAGAGATTGAGTTGGAAGACCGCTTCGCAAATATGGGTGCTCAGATGGTAAAAGAGGTGGCTTCAAAAACTGCAGATCAGGCAGGGGATGGTACAACCACAGCAACAGTTCTGGCTCAGTCCATAATAAATGTTGGGCTTAAGAACGTAACAGCTGGTGCAAATCCGATGGACTTAAAAAGAGGAATAGACAAAGCTGTTAAAGTGGTTATTGCCTCTCTAAAAAAACAGAGCCACTCTATTGGTGACGATATCACTAAGATTGAGCAGGTGGCTACAATATCTGCAAACAACGATTTCGAAATCGGCAAACTAATTGCAGAGGCTATGAGCAAGGTGAAGAAAGAGGGTGTTATAACAGTAGAGGAAGCCAAAGGTACAGATACCGAGGTTAAAATTGTTGAAGGTATGCAGTTTGACAGAGGTTATATCTCTCCTTACTTTATGACTAACCCGGAGAAGATGGAGGCTGTGCTTGAAAAGCCAATGATTCTAATAACAGACAAGAAGATATCTGCGATGAAAGACCTTATGCCTATTCTAGAGCCTATTGCTCAAGGAGGTATGTCTCTTTTAATTATTGCAGAAGATGTGGATGGAGAAGCTCTGGCAACTCTGGTTGTAAACCGCCTTCGCGGAACTCTTAAAATAGCTGCAGTTAAGGCACCGGGATTCGGTGACCGCCGTAAAGAGATGCTTGAAGATATTGCCATCCTCACAGGAGGTACTGTAATTTCTGAGGAGAAAGGGCTACGCCTGGATGCCGCAACTCTTGAGATGCTTGGCCGTGCAGATAAAGTTTCCATTGATAAGGAGAATACTACAATTGTAAACGGTGCCGGCGAAAAATCTGATATTGATAAAAGAGTTGGTCAGATTCGCAAGCAGATGGAGACTACAACCAGCGACTACGACAAAGAGAAACTGCAGGAGCGTCTTGCAAAACTGGCAGGCGGTGTTGCTGTGTTATATATCGGAGCTGCAACCGAAGTTGAGATGAAAGAGAAGAAAGACCGCGTTGATGATGCTCTAAGCGCAACCCGCGCAGCTGTAGAAGAGGGTATTGTTCCTGGAGGTGGAGTTGCATATATTCGTGCAATTGAAGACCTTAAGGACCTTAAGGGTGACAATGACGACGAGACTACCGGAATTGCAATTGTTGCCAGAGCAATAGAGGAGCCAATGAGATTAATCGTTGAGAACTCGGGAATTGAGGGAAGCATTGTTATTCAGAAGGTTAAAGAGGGCAAAGATGACTTTGGTTTTAATGCCAGAACAGATAAATATGAGAACCTTTACTCTACCGGAGTTATTGACCCAACCAAGGTAACCCGTATAGCTCTTGAAAACGCAGCTTCAGTTGCAGGAATGTTCCTGACAACAGAGTGTGTTTTAGCAGAGAAGAAGGAGGACAATCCTGCCCCGATGGGTGGTCCCGGAGGAATGGGCGGAATGGGTGGAATGATGTAACCCACAAAAGAATCCGCTACTTTAATCAGTAGTAATCAATTTGAGGCTGTCAATTTTTTGACAGCTTTTTTTATAGCTGTTACTGGTTTCAGCTTTTAATTGCTAATTCAAAAATTTACCGGAACTATTTTGCTGATTGGGTGTTTATAAAATAAAACATTATGTTAAAAATTGGAGATAGAGCTCCGGAGTTTTCCGGTATTGATTCAGATAATAAAGTCCTAAAATTAAGCGACTTCAAGGATTCAAAATTAGTATTGTACTTCTATCCTAAAGACAACACTCCCGGGTGTACTGCACAGGCTTGTGACCTGAGAGATAACTATGACAGGCTTATATCTATGGGGTACAAGGTTTTAGGTGTCAGCAAAGACAATATGAAATCGCACAAAGGTTTTATTGACAAATTCAAACTCCCTTTTCCACTAATCTCAGATGAAGAGGGTGTAATACTAAAGGCGTTTGATGCCTGGGGAAGAAAAAAATTTATGGGAAAGGAGTATGATGGGATTATCCGTAAAACTTTTATAATAGGTGAGACAGGAGTGATCTTAGATATTATTGAAAAAGTGGACACCAAAGCCCACACCAAACAGATTATAGGTAAATAGCAACGGATTCCGGAATATCTCCGGGGTTTTAGCCTACCACCCAAGCTAATACGTGGTTTTCCATTATTTCGTAGCAGAGGTCAAACTCCTGTTCAATTCCCTCTTTGTCTGTGAAGATGGCTGTGAGCTCGCCACTCTCTTTTGGCTGAAATCTCTTTATGTATATCTGTTTTGCAAAGTCAATGTCCGTTAAAGACATCCTTTTAAAGATGGCCTCTTTGGCGCTCCAATAAATTGCCAGATGTGTATTTCTGATCTTTTCGCTTAAAGATTCACGCTCCTTCTCGGAGAGTGCCTTTTTCTCCACAACAGAGAAGCTTCTATCAAGGGACTCTATGTCAATTCCAACACTATCTTCTGGATGGGTTAGAATTGCCACAAATCTATTTGTGTGAGATATACTTATCTCTGTGAGGCTATTTTGTAAAAATGGCCTTCCGTTGTCGTGATGACCAAGATATACTTTCCCATCGAAAAGCTCATTAAGTAACGCTCTAACTGCAAGACGCTCGCGCCGCCGGGCACTGTTGCGTATAAGCTGCAGCTCCTCAATTTCATCATTGGGAACAGAGCTTAGCTCCAAAAGCTGCTCTTCGCTCTCGGTTATATCCCAGATGGATATTATTGCTCCGTTGTCTAACTCTTTACTGTAATATAGTCCCATATTGGTTTTGAATAAAACTGCAGTTTTTATGTTTCATCGGACTCGTCGGAAATTTCACCTACAATCTCCTCCAGAACATCTTCCAGGGTTACTATTCCGTCTGTACCTCCATATTCGTCTACAACAAGTG
>JAUYTH010000318.1 GCA_030695165.1 Bacteroidales bacterium | reverse complement strand
GCTGATAAATATCGGTAAAGATACAATTGGCCGGGAGATTGAGCTCTACCCCAATGTAGAGGATGTGTTAAAACGGCTTAAGAACCATTACCCTCTGCTTCTGGCCACCAAGGGAGATTTAAAAGAGCAGGAGTCAAAGATTGAACGATCTGGGCTTAAAGATTACTTCTCACATATAGAGATATTGAGCGAGAAGAACAGGGAGTCATATCTCACAATAATTAAAAGACACGGCATAGAGCCTCACAATTTCCTTATGGTGGGTAACTCATTTAAGTCCGATATTCTTCCGGTTCTTGAGATTGGCGCCAATGCAATCTATATCCCTTCGGAGATTATTTGGGCTCACGAAGTTGTAAATGAGATAGATCACCCAAATTTAGTAAGAGGAAGCTCCATAGAGGAGATTCCAAATTTTTTTGACACTACCGACAACTACTAAAACTGTAAAATTATGATACCCTTTCTAAAGAACAGAAGTTACAGAAGATTCTATCAGAGCGAAGATATCTCTACAGAGGATCTCAGATCTATGGTAGATGCAGCAAGGTTGTCGCCATCTTCCAGAAATATTCAGCCCATTAAGTTCTATATCTGCAACAACACGGAGATGAATGATAAGATATTCCCGAACCTGGGCTGGGCCGGTTATCTTAAAGATTGGGACGGCCCCGGTGAGGGGGAGCAGCCAAGTGCATATATAGTATTACTGCACGATAAAAACATCTCCCAGGGTTACTCCTGCGACCACGGTATTTTTGCCCAGAGTATCCTCTTAAGAGCTGTTGAGCTTGGTTTCGGGGGGTGTATGATTGCCACCTTTAAAAAAGATATTCTAACCCCGCTTCTAAATCTGCCCGAGCACCTTGAGATAATAATGGTTATTGCGCTGGGTAAACCAAAAGAGATTGTTGTTGTAGATGAGGTTAAGGATGGAGATATCAAATACTGGAGAGACTCCTTTCAGGTGCACCACGTACCTAAAAGAGATTTAGACGAGTTAATCTGGAAGGCAGATTAAGAAGGGTTACGGGTTTTGACCCATCTCTTTCAATATTTTTCTTCCACCGTTTTGGTCAAGAAGAAACTCAATAAATGCCTCGGCAGCAGCTCTGTTTGGGGCTTTTTTCATAATTGTAACCCCATAAACCATAGCTTCACCCTTTATTTCTATTTTGGTGCCTGGTTTTGCGCCTCTCACAGATACGGTTGCCTGTGAATATGTAGAGTTATAATTTGGATCTCCCAAATTTAAAGATTTTGGTAACTCCAGATATTTAAGATTATGCTGGACAGCAACAGATTTGTAAAGAAATATGTAGTCTACCGCTCCGGCATCTAAAAGTGCAAGCAGGTCTACCTCTTTTGGCCTGATAAATCGCCTGTCTTTAGCTATAATTGTATCTATCTGCTTAATTAACTGTTGGTTTCCTCCTGATTGCTGTTTTGCAAGTTCAAGTGTTAACAGGGTTCTGTACCCGCAGGGGTCGGAGTCGGGGTCGGACCTGCCAATTGCAACATCTTTTCGGGAGAGGTATGAGAGCCAGTTTAAGGAGTCTATCTCGTTAGAGTATTTTGACTTTTCGGTATAGACCAGTGCCATCTCATTGGTGGCAAATTTGATGTTCTCCTCGCCATATTCCGGTATTAACAGATTATCAATCACTATATAATCTGCAGATGCCATAATATCGCAATCCCTCTTTAACTCCGTTATCTTCCTTGCAGCATCCAGGCTCCCGGAGGCTTCGGCCAGAATTTTTAACCCCGGATTCATTATCATAAATGAATCTGCAATGGCTTTAAAGGGCATCGAGAGTGAGCCTGCGTGAAATATTATAAGATTACCGGTAAGCTCCTGCTTTGATTTGGTAAGTGTTATCTTGTTTATGCTTTTAATTGCCCTATCTGCAAACATATCTCCCGGGCAAAACAGAGAGAAGCCGCCACGACCTTTTTCATCTCCTCCATACATAACAAGGGGCTCTTTGAAGTCTGCCCTGTTCATAAGTTCCGAGAGAGAGAATGATGCCCTGTAACCGTCTGTTGCCTCAATACAAACAATACCTCCCCTGAGGCTAGTCTTATTCAATGGAAGAGACTCCCCGATGAGTTGCTCAATAGAGACCCCTCTGTATCTTTTCTCACCTTTATACCCCATACTCTGCCCGTAAAAAAGAGTACGCTTCTCTACCACCGGCAAATGAGCAGGAAGGCTTGGAAAGGTTAACACCGGTTGAGTTCCGTCGTTCACCTCTAAAGCTGTTGAGGTAAAGATTTCCGGCTCTCTGTCCACCTTAAAATTACCTCTTAGCGATTTAATCACAATCTTCACCGGGTCTGATATGTTTCTTACAGAATATCTATCGCCGCCCGACACAATTTTTGCACTTTTTGGCAGCTTCCACAGCTCTTTTGTCTTTCCGGGTATTACCCTGGTGACATTTTTGGCTATGATTACATTATAGGGGTCTGCCGAGTAGAATAGCTCTCCCCAACTGAAAACTGCAAACTCCCCTTTGTTATTCCACACCTCAACATATAGATCTACAGGGGGGTAGAACTCCTCCTTTTTCCATTTATCTACCTTTACAATGCTTAAGATGTCACTTAATGCGTAGCCATCATATCTAAAAGCACCTTCGAAAACTAGTGAATCTCCCTCCATCCTGCTCTCTTTTACAGCTACAGACCTCCAGGGAAGCTTCTCCAGATTGACTCTTACATCCTTTTCGACCTCCCCGGTAACCAAAATATCCTCTCCAAACTCGAGTGGATGGGGGCTCTCTCTGTTAAAGTAGTTGTTAGCACCGGACTCCCCAATAAGGGTAGAGCCGGAAAAGGCATCTGTATTGAAATAGCGGCAACCTGCAGAGGCGAATGTGAATAACAGAAGCACCAAAAGGGTACGAAACTTAATCATTTTAAGATTGTTTAATTATGGAGGTGTCAAAAATAGACAAAAACTGTTAAATTTGGGAACATTTTACAATGAAAAACAACACCTCTGCAGATATGAGCAACCCCGCAATAACCATAAAAGAGCTGGTAAAGGATAAACCGCTGGTACTGGCAGGCCCCTGCAGTGCCGAGAGCCGTGACCAGCTTTTGTCAACAGCAAAGGAGCTTGCCTCATTTGGGGTGAAGATCTTTCGTGCAGGAATATGGAAACCAAGAACAAAACCGGGAGGGTTTGAAGGGGTCGGCAAAGAGGGGCTTAAATGGCTTGCAGAGGTAAAAGAGGTAACCGGAATGTACACAGCTACCGAGGTAGCAAATTCAAAGCACGTAAAGGAGGCCATAAAAGGTGGTGTCGATATTTTGTGGATAGGTGCAAGAACAACCGGTAATCCATTTGCTGTTCAGGAGATTGCAGATTCACTAAAGGGTATAAATATTCCCGTATTTGTGAAGAATCCTTTGAATGCAGATCCCGATCTTTGGATTGGAGCAATAGAGAGATTGCAAAACTGCGGAATAACCGAGATTGCAGCTATTCACCGTGGATTCAGCGCATACGAAAAGGGTCTTTTCCGAAACCAGCCCCAGTGGCACATACCTATTGAGATCAAAAGAAGGGTACCATCTCTGGTAATGATTTGTGACCCCAGCCATATCGGCGGCAGACCCGATCTTATTTATCCACTATCGCAGCAGGCACTTGATTTGGGTTTTGTTTGTTTGATGATTGAGAGCCATTATCTGCCCTCATCTGAACTATGCGACTAGGAGCATCAGATAACTCCCGCTTTGCTCAGTGATTTACTTAAAGTTTTGGTTGT
>JAUYTH010000316.1 GCA_030695165.1 Bacteroidales bacterium | reverse complement strand
ACAACCAAAATTAAGAGAAACTTCCCAGGCAGGTCTATATATCAAATTGGTGAAACATATGGCAGCTATGAGCTTATAGACTCATACGTGAGGAATGGAATGTTGGATGCCCAGTTTGATTTTAATGTTTATGACTCTATGATCTGGAGTATGATTAATAGTAACGGAAGCTTTCTTGATGTTTGGAGCTCACTGGAGAACAGCCTGTCAACATATGGTTATCATAACCTAATGGGCTATATTACGGGAAATCACGATAGACCCAGGTTTATATCTCTTGCCGGTGGAGATCTCAAACCAGGTGAAGACTATAAACTTGCAGGATGGAAAAGAGAGATTGGAACAGGGGATTTAAGCTCATTTAAAAAATTAGCTCTATTACACGCTTTTATTATGACTATCCCTGGAGTTCCTACAATCTATTACGGAGATGAATATGGGGAACCGGGTGGTAATGATCCGGATAACCGAAGATGGATGAGATTTGACGGATACAATGAACAGGAGCAGTACCTCTTGGATAGGGTAAAGGCTCTTACCCGTTTAAGAAGAGGTTCAATGCCCCTGATTTATGGTGATATATTTCCTTTAATCGTATCTGAAGATACTCTTTGTTATGTGAGAGTATATATGGGTGAGATGGTTATAATCGCAGTAAATAAGGGGAAAAGCAAGGCTAGTATTGACGTTCTGCTTCCGATAGAGTATACCGGTAAAAAGATTGAGACAAATTCCGGAAAGCTTATAAGCGCAGATGGGAAAAATTTATCGATAGAAATTGAGCCACTTTCTTATACTATAATAAGTATTACAAATAATTAAAATAATTCAAACAATGATTAAAGAGAGAAAATTTTTACTTTCAATTATTTCAATCAGTGTAATAGTTGCAATCTCTTGTAACGGTAACAGGGGTGAAGCCGAAAATCAATCCACAGTGATACACCCGGAATGGGTTAAAAGTGCTGTTATATACGAAGTTAACGTCAGACAATTCTCTCCTGAGGGGACTTTTCGTGCTTTTGAAAATCATATTCCAAGGCTAGATGATTTAGGTGTTGATATTCTTTGGTTTATGCCTATACACCCCATTGGAGAGAAGGAGAGAAAAGGAGAGTTGGGTAGTTATTACTCTGTTAAAGATTATAAAGGGGTCAATCCGGAGTTCGGTACTCTTGAGGATTTTAAAAGAGTTGTAGAGAGCGCCCACTCAGCTGGTATGAAAGTGATAATAGATTGGGTTGCCAACCACACATCCAGAGATGCTGTGTGGCTGAATAGTAATCCCGAATGGTACGTTATGGATACTATTACAAATAGCCCTCTTGCTCCTTTTGATTGGAGTGACGTAGCCAAGTTAGACTTTTCAAATATAGAGGTGAGGGAGGCAATGCTTGATGCGATGAAATATTGGGTTACAGAGGGGAAAGTTGACGGTTTCAGATGTGATGTTGCATCAGAGGTCCCGGTCGATTTTTGGGAGTACGCAGTTAAAGAGCTAAAGAAAATTAACCCGGATCTTTTTATGCTTGCAGAAGCAGAGAGTCCGGTTTTGCAGATCAATGCATTTAATATGTATTATGGTTGGCATTTTCATCACATTAAGAATAAGATTGCTAAGGGAGATTATGGGCTCGATTCTCTAAGAAGTTATATGAAAAGAGGTTACAGCAGATTCCCATCAAACACAATTCCTATGTTTTTCACCTCAAATCACGATGAAAACTCCTGGAATGGAACAGAATTTGACAGATTAGGGTATCATACAGAACAGATGGCTGTTCTTACTTTTTTGATGCCCGGAATGCCCCTTTTATATAACGGACAGGAGGCAGGATTTAACAGGAAACTTGAGTTTTTTGTTAAAGATTCAATAGACTGGGTAGAGAATAGTGCATACACAACCTTTTACAAGAAGCTTATATCTTTTAAGAAGAGCAATAGTGTACTTGATGTTCCATCAAAAGGAATATTTATTGAGCTTATTAATGACAAAAGTGATAGCATCTACTCATTTCAGAGAAGCTATGGCAAAAACAGTATAGTTGCGATTTTTAACTTTGGCAGCGAAAAGAGTGATGTAACCATAGAGGGTATAGAAAAAGGTAAATACTTCGAAATGAACATTAACGAAATTATCGATATTGAAAGTAAATATACAATCTCAATTCCCCCTTACGGATATGTTGTGTACTATAAATGATAATTAAAGGATGATTACAAGAGTGCTTTTAGTACTACAGTTTTGCATTTTATTTAGCCAATTATTCTCTCAAGAGATAAAAAGAGTTGAACCTCCTTCTTGGTGGATAGGAATGGAAAACAGATCATTACAGCTTATGATCTATGGAGAGAATATCTCAGGCTACAGATTATCTTCTGGCAACGATAAGATAAAAATTGGGAAGCATCACAAAGGAGATAGTCCCAACTATATCTTTGTTGATATTGATATTGACCCGTTGTTACAGCCGGGAAACTACAATTTTTATCTGTCAGATGGCATTAAAAAAGGAGAGTTTTCCTACCTTTTTGAAAAAAAAAGAGACCATAAGCTGATTGAAACTTTTGGACCACAGGATGCTATCTATCTAATAATGCCGGACCGATTTGCAAACTCAAACAAAGAAAATGATAACCATCAAGATGTGTCTGAACAATATGACAGAGAGAGTCCTTACGGGAGGCACGGAGGTGATATACAAGGGGTAATTGACAATCTTGACTATATAGCATCAAATGGAATGACAGCAATATGGTTAACACCTTTACTCTTTGATAATGAGTCCGTAGCATCTTATCATGGATATGCTTGCTCCGACTATTATATGATTGACCCTAGGTTTGGGACTAATGAACTTTACAAAGAGATGGTTCTGCGAGCAAGGGAGAGGGGAATAAAGATCATAAAAGATATGGTTCCTAACCATTGTGGAGTATCACACTGGTGGATGGAAGATCTCCCTTTTAACGACTGGATTCATCAATTCCCGCAATTCACAAGATCAAATTATGCAATGACCACACATTCAGATATCCACTCTTCAAAAGTAGATAAAGATTTGTTTGTAAAAGGATGGTTTGATAACTCAATGCCGGATATGAACCTCACAAACAGCTTTGTGTTAAAATATTTTACCCAGAATGCAATTTGGTGGATAGAGTGGGCTTCTCTGTCCGGAATCAGGGTAGATACTTTTCCATACAGCGACAAATGGGCTGCATCATTGTGGATTAAAAATATCAGAAATGAGTATCCTTCAATTAATATTGTTGGAGAGTGCTGGTATCCTACAGCCCAGGAGGTCTCTTACTGGGAGGGAGACAATTTCAACAGAGACGGGTACAACAGCTACCTTCCCTCTGTTATGGATTTTCCTTTGCAGGATGCCATACAAAAGGCATTTAAAGAGGATTCAATTCCAGGATGGGGAGAGGGATTGTTCAGAATATACCGCTCAATCTCATATGACAACGCCTACAGAGATCCCTTTAATCTGATGATTTTTGCAGATAATCACGATACCCACCGGATGGCAGAGTTTATGGATAAAAAACCCGAAAAGGTAAAGATGGTCTTAACTCTGCTTGCCACATTAAGAGGTGTACCTCAATTATACTATGGAACAGAGATAATGCTCCACACTTCCGATGGTAAACTAGGGCACGGAGAAGAGAGAATTGATATGCCGGGGGGGTGGAGCGGAGATAGTAAGAGTATCTTTAAACAAGAGAACCTTGAGCGATACGAATCTGATGTTGCCGGTCACTTCTCAAAAGTATTTAACTGGCGAAAGAGCAGTGAAGTGATACATAAGGGTAAAATGACCCACTATTGGCCAAATAATAATCTTTATCTCTTTTTTCGCTATTTAAATGATAAGGTTGTGATGGTAGCTATTAACAACAATTTATCGGACGAAATAATAGACTGGAAAAGATTTTCCGAGAGTATACCATTGGGTAAGAAAGGAGTGGAGATCATCTCCGGAAAGATTGTTATCTCGGGCGACACTCTTGTAATTCCTTCTCAGAGTTCAATGATTATTGACTTTACTTCAAAAAAAGAATAATTCTCCGAATAGTTTATCTTTGTAAGAAAGATTGACAATTAATGAAGATAGCACTAATAAGTTCAGATATCAAATGGGAGTCCCCACAGGAGAATTTGGCGAACTGCAGGTTAATATATGAGAAGATTTTAAGTAGCGGTGTTTCAGGAGTTGATCTGTTGGTATTTCCTGAGTTCTTCAATACAGGATTCTCTATGAACAGCTCTTTAGCAGAGGATATGGATTCCTATACAGTTAAATGGATGAAGAGCTTGAGCAGAGAGGCAGGGTGCGCGGTTCTCGCTTCATTACCTGCTAAGGAAAATGGTCATCTGTACAACAGAGCCCTCTTTATAACTCCACAAGGAGCTCTCTATAAATACGATAAAAGACATCTTTTTAGCCATTCAGGAGAGGATAGGGTATATACTGCCGGTACAGAAAAAACTGTGATTGCTTTCCAAGGAGTGAATATTGCAATTCAAATATGCTATGATCTTCGTTTTCCTGTATGGTCAAGAAACAGAAATCTGGAGTATGATCTTATGATAAACGTAGCAAACTGGCCAAAGGTAAGATCTCAGGTGACTGAACCTCTTGCAAAGGCAAGAGCGATAGAGAATCTTGCCTACTTTGCATTTGTTAATAGAAGCGGCTCAGATCCCAACTGCGATTATGAGGGTAACAGATATCTGTTTGATTTTTTTGGAGATGCTGTTCTACCTGAGAGTGAAGGTTTCAATTACTCTGTTTATAATATTGATATTGAAAGATTAAGAGCTTATAGAGACCACTTTACAGCGTGGAAAGATGCAGATGAATTCAATATTCTAAAGTAGATCAGTATAAACGCCACCATTTATGAACTTTACAAATCAAGAATAAATTATGAAGACAAGTAAATATTTTTATATATCCCTTATATCACTTTTCTCTCTTATCTCTTCTTTCTCGTGCAACAGAGAATCTGTAAGTGATGGGGTACATACTTTTGAGATCTATGCTACAAACGATCTTCACGGTAGATTTTTTGATTCACTCTTTACAGATAAAGGAGCTCAGAGAGTTCACCCTTACTCACTTGCCTCAGTATATAATTATGTTAAAGATTCCAGAATCAGACTCGGAGATAAGGGTGTTATACTAATAGATGTTGGAGATCATCTTCAGGGGGATAATTCAACCTTCTACTTCAATTTTATAGATACAACATCTGTTCACATATTCTCAAAAATCGTAAATTTTATGAAATATGACGCAGTTGTAGTGGGAAATCACGATATCGAAGCAGGTCATCCTGTATATGATAAGATCGTAAAGGAGATGAATGCTCCATATCTTGCAGCAAACGCTCTGGATGAAAAGAGCGGAACTCCCTATTTTCTTCCCTATACAATTTTGGCCCGTGATGGTGTGAAGATTGCCGTGATTGGAATGACCAACCCCAATATCCCCAAATGGCTCTCCCCAGAGCTGTGGAGAGGTATAAGATTTGAAGAGATGATACCATCAATTGAGTATTGGATAGATGAGATTCGCAATAAAGAGAAGCCACACATAGTTATTGCAGCTATTCACGGAGGGTTGGGTGAAGAGGAGACCTATACACCCGAAAATCCGGCCAGATATATTGCACGAAATATTAAAGGATTAGACATTGTGTTTGCCTCTCACGATCACAAATCTACAGCTGAAAAAATCTATAACGGAGTAGATAGTGTCTGGCTTTTTGAAGGGGGCTCCAGAGCATCTTTTCTCTCATCTGCAAAAGTTAATCTGAGTTTTTTTGACGGGAAAATTGTTTCTAAAAGTATTAAAGGAGAGATAATTCCAATGAAAGATATACCTGCTGATCCTGAATATCTTGACAATTTCAGAGATGATTTTTTAAAAGTTAAGAGCTTTACTAATCAGTTTGTAGGAACTCTTAATAATAGAATTACAACCAGAAGTGCCTACTTTGGACCATCTGAGTATATTGATATGATTCACACCCTTCAATTGATAAAATCCAAAGCAGAGATATCTTTTGTAGCGCCTCTCTCATTTGATGTGACAATTGAAGCGGGGAACTTAAACTTTCAGGATCTGCTCAATATCTATCCATATGAAAATCAGCTTTATGTTATAGAGATGGAAGGGGTTGAAATAAAAAAATATCTGGAGTTTTCATACTCCAGATGGATTAACAAGATGGATACACGAGAGGAGAATCTTCTACTTCTAAGTTCATCAGGTTCAGGAGAGAGAGGTCGGTTTAAGAATGTCTTTTTCAATTTTGATTCAGCAGCCGGGTTGATTTATGAGGTTAATGTAACAAAGGAGAGAGGCGATATGGTCTCTATATTATCTATGGCAGATGGAACCCCATTTGACCCTAAAAAAAGATATAGAGTTGCATTATCTTCATATAGAGCAAATGGCGGGGGAGATCTTCTGGAACTTGGTGCCGGTATTTCAAAAGATGAGATGGAGAGCAGAGTAGTTGAGAGATTATCGGACATCAGAGAGCTGATTTATCAATACCTAAAGGAGAATGGCTCATTGACTGCAAGCAAACTTAATCAATGGAGAGTTGTCCCCGAAGAGTTTGTAAACAATGCAGCTAGAAGAGACTTTAAAACTCTTTTTGGGGTAGATCCAGAATAGAAAATGTAATTATTGAGGAGGTTACCTCCTGGTGTTAAATAAAAGGCCGGCTATTATTTTTTGGCCGGCCTTTTTTTATCTTAGTTAAGACTCTTTACTACTTGGCAAAACTTACAGATCTGGTCTCTCTTATAACTGTTATCTTAACCTGACCCGGATATACCATCTCATCCTGAATTTTTCTTGCGATATCCAATGAGAGTTGCTCGGAATCCTTATCTGAAACCTGCTCACTTCCAACAATTACTCTTAGCTCCCTACCTGCCTGAATTGCATATGATTTTGTAACTCCAGGGTAGGAGAGTGCTAAATCTTCAAGCTCTTTGAGGCGTTTTATGTAAGATTCAATAACCTCTCTTCTTGCTCCCGGCCTGGATCCTGATATTGCATCACCTACAAGTACAAGGGGAGAGATAATAGATGTCATCTCTGTCTCTTCGTGGTGTGCACCAATTGCATTGCAAATTTCCGGTTTCTCCTTGTATTTCTCTGCAAGTCTCATTCCCAGAATAGCGTGTGGCAAATCCGGATCTTCATCCGAAACCTTACCTATATCGTGAAGTAGTCCAGCTCTTTTTGCCGTCTTTGGATTTAGGCCAAGTTCTGAAGCCATTGTAGCACATATATTTGCAACCTCTCTGGAGTGCTGAAGCAGGTTTTGTCCGTAAGATGAACGATACTTCATTCTCCCGATAAGTTTGATCAACTCTACGTGAAGTCCGTGAACCCCCATATCGATACAGGTTCTTTTACCTGTCTCAAGGATCTCGTCATCCAGTTGTTTCTGAACCTTAGTAACCACCTCTTCAATTCTTGCAGGGTGAATCCTTCCATCTGTAACAAGCTGGTGAAGTGCCAACCTGGCAACCTCCCTTCTGACAGGATCAAACGCCGATAGAAGAATTGCTTCAGGTGTGTCATCAACTACAATTTCAACCCCGGTTGCAGCTTCAAGCGCCCTGATGTTTCTCCCTTCGCGCCCAATGATGCGTCCCTTTATCTCGTCGCTCTCAATATTGAATACAGTGACTGCATTTTCAATTGCAGTCTCTGGAGCAATCCTCTGAATAGTATTAATTACCACTCTTTTAGCCTCTTTGCCTGCGGTTAGTCGCGCCTCGTCCATAACCTCACTTATATATGACATCGCTTCGCTTTTTGCTTCGGATTTCATTGTCTCTATTAGCTGGTTTTTTGCCTCCTGAGCAGATAGTCCGGCAATATTTTCAATTTTTTGAATTGCCTCAATTCTAAGTTTCTCGTACTCTTCTCCTCTCTTCTCGATCAATTCGTGCTGTAGTTTGAGACTCTCCTTAGATGCTTCTATATCCCGCAGTTTCTTTTGTAATTCTGCATTTTGCTGATTCATAAGCAATTCTCTTTGCTTATGTTTAGCTTCCTGTTGTATTACCAGATTTGAACGTTCTAGAATTTGTTGCTCGTGCTCGGTTTTAAGCTGAAGAAATTTCTCTTTTGCCTGAAAGATTTTCTCTTTACGAATGTTTTCACCATCCTGTTCTGCACAGCGGAGTATATCTTCTCTCTTCCTTTTTAGTATTATATTGTGACCTACATAGTAGGCAATACCAAAACCGGCCGTTGCGGCCAGCAGAGTAATTATTATGTTTTCCATTTTCTCGTATATCTATATATAGTGTTAGATTCTTTTAAAAAAGCCGTTGGTCCAGCTGTTTAAGCTAAAATCTTTTAAAACAAGATTTGAGCTCCGATTATTTAGTCGCAAACGTCCAATGTCCCGTAAACGGAATCCCCCGAAGGGTAAAATAGGCCTGTTTTTGACCATCGAGTTGGCTCGGTAATTTGATAGTGTTGATTTTGGCAAAGAGCATAAACCAACGGCTAAAACACTACTATAGTTGAGTTAAACAAGATTGATCTTTATGTAATCGTCAAGCAGATTGTCCAGAGATTTAAGCTCTTCAACAATCTGAGTGGCCTCTTCATTTTGCTCTGCTTCGATTAACCTTATAACAAATTGAAGAAGTGCCATTGAGAGTGCATCCTGAGTATCACGATTTGCATACCTCTTTCTGTAGAGAGAGGTCTTCTCGTTAATAATCTTTGCCGCTGCTCTTATCTTCTCTTCATCCGCTGCCGGTATACGAAGTGGGTAACTACGGTCGGCTATGTTAATTTGTATAGATTGCTGTTCCATTAATTAATCATTTAACAAAGCAATACATTTATCTATCTCTCTGACTATCTTGCCAATCTTTTGTTTTGCCTCCTTAACGTCTGTAGAGGACGATTTGAAGGCCTCAACTAATTGTAATTTATTTACTTTATCTTCCAGTTCTTTAGTTTTATTAATACTATAATTAAGCTCCTCCCTGCATTCAGACAGCTCCTGGTTTAATCTTTGGTTATCTGCAACAGTTTGCTCGTAACCGGAAATGATTAATTCTATTTTAGCCTTAAGGCTGTTTATTACCGTTTGATAGTCTGTATTCATAATATCTTTGGAGTTACACAAAGATAGTAAAAATTATATTAAACAAAAATGCTCCTGCTTTAATAACAAGCAGGAGCATAACTTAGTTTAGAGCGGTTATGGTTAGATAGTGTGAAGCTCCGTTACTCTCTCCATCCCAATCTGAATAGCCTTTTCGTTCATAGGAATTAGAGTATGGTGACGTTCAGGAATAGATTTCTTTAACCCCTTTATAACGTTAACCATCTCTACAATAGGTTTTTTCTTTAGATAAGCACCCAGCACCACCATATTGTATGCTTTTGAATTTCCAAGCTCAGCAGATAGGTCTACTGCTTCAATTGAGCATATTGTAATATCTTTTCTCTGAGGATGTCTTGTAATACCATTCGGATCGTAAATCAGCAACCCGCCTTGTTTTACCTGATTTTCAAATTTATCCATAGACTGCTGGTTAAGAATAATTGCAGTGTCAAACCGGCTCAAAATAGGAGAGCTTATTTTTTTATCACTGAGAATTACTGTAACATTAGCTGTCCCTCCGCGCATTTCGGGACCATAGGATGGCATCCAGGTAACCTCCTGACCCTGCATAATTCCTGAATAAGCAAGTATTTTGCCCATAGACAAAACTCCCTGGCCTCCAAATCCTGCTATTATTATCTCTTCTTTCATATCTGTATTATTTATCTGTCTTTAAGATCACCTATAGGATAACTAGGGAACATATTCTCAACCATCCATTCATTAGACTTAACAGGGGTTAATTTCCATCCTGAGTTACAAGCACTAACAACCTCTACAAAAGAGGTTCCCTTATTAAGAGCTGAGTTTTCAAATGCTTTTCTAATTGCTCTTTTAGTCTTTCTTGAGGCGGCAGCACTCTGTACAGATTGTCTTGTAACATAGCAAGTTCCCTCGAGCTGAGCAATCAGTTCAGTAATTTTCAGAGGTTTTCCGTGAAGCTCTTCTGTCCTTCCGTAAGGAGATGTAGAGGTCTTCATACCCATAAGGGTAGTGGGAGCCATCTGACCTCCTGTCATACCATAAATTGCATTGTTGATAAAAATTACTACAATATTTTCACCTCTGTTACAAGCGTGAATAATCTCTGCAGTACCTATAGATGCCAAATCACCATCTCCCTGATAGGTAAAGACATATTTGTCCGGGCAGAGTCTTTTGGTTGCAGTAGCGAGTGCAGGTGCTCTTCCGTGAGCAGCTTGTTGCCAGTCAATATCTATGTAGTTATAGGCAAAAACAGAGCATCCTACTGGTGAAATACCGATAGTCTTCTCCTGAATGCCCATCTCCTCAATAACTTCTGCTATAAGTTTGTGTACTGTTCCGTGAGAACAGCCCGGACAATAGTGCATAACTTTATTGGTAAGAACAGGACTCTTTGAGTAGACCTTATTCTCCGGTTTGATTATATCTTTCAATTCCATTGTTGTGGGCATTATTATTTGTTGATCTCTTTTTTAAACGCTTCATAAACCTCGTGAGGAGAAGGAACTATACCTCCGAGCCTGCCAAAGAAGTTTACAGGAATCTTACCGTTTACCGCAAGTCTCACATCTTCTACCATCTGTCCTGCGCTAAGTTCTACTGACATTATTGATTTCAGCTGAGGAACCATACGCTGTATCTCAATTGTAGGGAAAGGGTATAGAGTTATCGGGCGAAGAAGCCCAAGTTTAATCCCTTCATTTCTCGCTAGTTCAACTGTGTTCTCGCATATACGGGCCATACATCCGTAGGCAACAATTATATGATCTGCATCTTCACACATATAGCTTTCAAAACGGACATCTTCTGTTTCCATCTGCTTATACTTACTCTGAAGCTTATGGTTAAGCCTTTCGTGTACGGCAGCATCAAGTGCAAGTGATGTAAGAACGTTTTGTTCTCTGTCCGGAGTTTTACCTGTGGTAGCCCATTTAAAATTCTTCTTTATCTCTTCGTCACTCCACCTTGGCTTAACAGGCCTGAGCTCTACCTTCTCCATCATCTGACCAACAACTCCGTCGGCAAGAATCATAACTGGGGTAAGATATTTAAATGCAAGGTCAAAACCAAGATCAACAAAGTCATACATCTCCTGAGCTGAGTTAGGAGCCAGAACCACCATTTTATAATCACCGTGGCCTCCACCCTTACAAGCTTGAAAATAGTCACCCTGACCAGGCTGTATTGTACCTAATCCCGGACCTCCCCTTACAACGTTTACAACTACACAGGGAAGTTCTGCACCGGCAAGATAGCTTAGGCCTTCGCACATAAGGCTGAGTCCCGGACTACTGGATGATGTCAAAACTTTTTTACCGCAGGATGCGCCTCCGTAAAGCATATTGATAGATGAAGTCTCGCTCTCTGCCTGAAGAACTACCATACCTGTAGTCTCCCAGGGTCTCTCCACCATTAAGGTCTCCATAACCTCTGACTGTGGAGTAATAGGGTAACCAAAATAGCCGTCGCAACCGTTTCTAATAGCCGATATTGCAATAGCCTCGTTCCCTTTCATTAAAATGAATTCTGCCATATTTAATAGTAATTTTTAGCTGTTAAACTTTAACTCTGTAAACAGTGATGCAGGTATCCGGACATACTGTTGCACAATTTGTACAACCGGTGCAGTTCTCGGGGAATGCCATATAGGCATAGTTGTAACCTTTGCTGTTTACCTCTTTAGCTAAAGCAATGGTATTGGTAGGACAGTTTACAAGGCAAACGCTGCAACCCTTGCATTTTTCTGTGTCCACCACAATAGCTCCTCTTAATGCCATATTGATTATTTATTAAGTTTATAATTATTTACAAAAATATATTTTTTTATCTAAAAATGAAAGCAAATACAGTAAAAAAGCAGGAATTATTTAGAAAAAAAGTGGAATCCTTTAATAATTCCGTTTATTATGTAATCCCATCTGATTATTATTCCAACAATTAACAGAGAAATTATTATAATAAAACCCTGCGTAGAAGACGACTGTTTTTTAAACCACAACTTTACTTTTTTAAACATACTCTCTACTATTTTACAATCCTGATTCTAGCGTCTACGGCTATTACCTGCTTTGAGTTACCTAAAAGCGGGTTTAGGTCCATCTCAAAAATTTCCGGAGTTGCGTTACAAAGGGCAGAGACTCTCCTTATAGAGTCACAGAAGAGAAATTGGTTAACTCCCTCCTGACCCCTGGTGCCTTCTATAATTTTATACCCTTTAAGAGATTTAATCATCTCATCTGCTTCCTTTTTAGATATAGGATTAAGACCGGTACTTATATCATGAAGAGCTTCAACAAATATACCTCCTAGGCCACACATAATAAGATGGCCAAATTTATCCTCTTTTTTTGCCCCTATAAAGAGCTGATTTCCGGATAGCATAGGTTGTAGCATAATTGAGGTTGTCTCGGGAATTTTTATCATCCTGTTGAACTCTATCAGCAATGTCTCCTCATCGGTTACATCCAGTACAACTCCCCCTACATCCGATTTATGCACGGGTCCGACAACTTTCATAACAAGAGGGTATCCAATCTCTTTGGCCATTTTTTTTGCATCACTAAGATTGCTGGCAATCGCCTCTTTAGCTCTGTTTATCCCTGCTGCATCAAGAAGTTTCTGAACATTTTCAGGTGAGAGATATCCGTCGGAACAGCTCTCTATCACAGATCTTATAAGCTTATTGTCTACCGGAGGGAGTTCGGTATCGTGTATGGTATCTTTGTTGTTTAGTACTTTAGCCAATGCAGACCCAAAAACTACCTCGTCAGGAAACGAGATGCCCCCTTTTGAGTGAAAATGTGTAATCTCATCTTTGACATTAACAATTGATGGTAAAACCGGATATATCGGCTTTTTGCATTTGATCATCTTTTCCCAGAGTTTATCATAAACATCATAAACTGATGAGAGCCCAGGAGATCCAAATATTACAACAATCGAGTCCACATCAAAATCGTTTTCACAAGCATCAATAATATGCGAAAGTTGCTCTGCATTGCCTGTAGCCAGAAAATCTATCGGGTTTGAGACAGATGAGCCGGGATATAGTTTTGCCAGCAGTTCCACGGCCTTATCACCTGATATATCGGGGATCTTAATGTTATTTGCAGATAATATGTCTGTTAGCATT
>JAUYTH010000351.1 GCA_030695165.1 Bacteroidales bacterium | reverse complement strand
TTGCAGCCCTGCCACTTTCGTAATGTTTTGGGATAATAACTTCGTAGCCAAGAGTATTGAGCAGCTCAATAAATGCTACTCCAACCTCTGCTTCATTGTAATTTGTAAACTCATCTGCAAAGAGATAAACCCTTTTTTGCAGTGCAGATCCGGAACGGTTTTTCTCCGTTAAAGTGGTTCGCTCTCGCAGCTTCAGTGCAGAGTAGCGGCGAAGTGTTACTTTTGAGAGTAGCGGAATGCTTCTGTTTGAGGAGAAGCGGAGTATCTTCTTAATTATTAAAGAGGAGAGAGTGTTTGAGGCAAAATAGTTATAGATGGCTGGGGAAAGAGAGCCAAAACTTTGAAAATGAGCCATTCTGGAGATCATAAAAGAACGGAATGGAAGTTCTTTAAAATTAAAAAAACTACGAACATCATAGTGGTGCTGCAGAAACTCTGCTTTATACCTTGCCATATCTACATTGGAGGGGCACTCACTTTTACAAGCTTTGCAGGAGATACACAAATCCAGAGCAGTAATAATTTCGGTTTGGTCAAAGACCTTTTTGGTTCGGGGTCTGGTTAACAGCTCCCGCAAAATATTGGAACGACCTCTGGTAGAGTCCTCCTCCATTCCGGTAACCCTAAAGCTGGGACACATCGTTCCGCTGAACAGTATAGATTTGCGGCAGTCTCCGGAGCCGTTGCACTGCTCAATAGCCCTTATCCACCCGCCACTTTCTGAATAGTCAAAAAAGGTATCATACTCTTTTACCTCAACATCTGCCTGGTACCTTAAAAAGGTATTCATAGCAGGTGTGTCCACTATCTTATTGGCATTAAAAATCAAATTAGGGTCAAAGAGCCTTTTTATCTCCTTCATCACCCCGTATATTCGATCTCCAAACATAAGTGGGATAAACTCACCCCTCAGTCTTCCATCGCCGTGCTCCCCGCTGAGAGAGCCCTTATGTTTTTTGACAATTGCAGCCATCTCCACGGCAACCCGGCGGAAAAGGGCAACATCTGCAGATTTTTTAAGATTTAAAATGGGTCTCAGATGCAGCTCTCCTGTGCCGATGTGGGCGTGATATACACACTTTAGAGCGTACTTCTCCATAAGTGCGCCAAAATCCTCCATATATGCCGGGAGGCGATGCGGAGCAACTGCTGTATCTTCAATAACCGATACCGGCTTTGCATCTCCAACCATTGAGGTAAGAAGCCCAAGCCCGGCTTTTCTCAACTCCCACACCTTTGAAATATCCTCCCCAAACACCGTCGAACAGTGGTAAGAGTGGCCACAAGATAGCATATCCAGCTTTGCATCTTCCACTATCTTCTCCAACTCCTGTGGGGTGCCGGCGGCAAACTCAATAATTAGAATCGCAGCAGGTTCACCCGAAATAAAGAAGCGGTTCCTGTTTTGACTGATATTGGATTTACTAAGCTCCAGAATGTTCGAATCCATCATCTCTACCGCCGCCGGCTTATGCCCAAGCGCCACCAGATTTGCCCTAAAAGCATCCTCCAGCGATGAGCAGTGAGCACAAAGGAGCGCCTTATGAGCAGGAGGAAGCGGAACCAAATTCAGTTTCAGCTCAGTAATAATAGCCAGCGTACCCTCGGACCCAGCCAAAAGGCGGCACAAATTATAGGAAGACGCCACAAACTCATCCAGAGCGTACCCCGTATTTCTCCTGCGAACGGCCGGGTCGGGAAACTGCTCCCGAATCTCATCCAGAATAGTACTATCTTCCAGTATTTTACCCAGATACCGGTATACATCACCCTCAACACCATCCAGAGAGCTCTTCTGCTCAAACTCCTCACGTGTTAGGTCTTTAAAAACCGTGACTGACCCATCCGAAAGAATAACCTCTGCCTCAAGCAGATGGTCACGAGTGCTTCCATAAACAAGTGAGTGTGAGCCGCAAGAGTTATTTCCAACCATCCCCCCCATACAACAACGATTAGATGTAGATGTCTCCGGGCCGAAGAAGAGTCCAAAACGAGATGTCTCCATATTCAGTTCATCCAGAACCACCCCGGGCTCTACCCTGGCCCACCGCTGCTGCTCATTGATCTCCAAAATTTTATTCAGCTGGCGTGAAATATCAACCACAAGACCGCTCCCCACAACCTGCCCGGCAAGAGAGGTCCCACCCGCACGGGGAATAATTGTAAAACCCTCTCTGGAAGCCTTTTTTACTATTGATATAAGATCCTCTTTACTTTTGGGGAAGAACACCCCCATAGGCTCCTCCATATATGCAGATGCATCTGTGGAGTATAGAATTTTATTTAAAGAGTCGCTTTTGATTTGCATACCAGGTGAGACAGCTATATTTTTTCAACCCTCTCTACACCTTGTTCGGTGAGGTTATAGTGTTGCCCGCTTTCGGGACAGATTCCAAGTCCATCGGAGTCAAAATCGAGCCTGTGACCATATTCGCTCACCCACCCTATCTGCTTAGCAGGGTTTCCAACCACCAGGGCATAAGGTGCCACAGCCTTTGTAATAACAGCTCCGGCACCCACCAGCGCATACTCCCCAATCTCATTTCCACACACTATTGTTGCATTTGCACCAATAGTTGCCCCCTTTCTTACAAAGGTGTTTACATAAAACCCCTTTCTCACAATTGCACTCCTGGGGTTAAGAACATTTGTAAAGACACAGGAGGGACCCAAAAAAACATCATCTTCACAAACAACACCTGTGTATACAGATACGTTGTTCTGTACCTTAACATTATTTCCCAGTATCACTTTTGGTGATATAACAACATTCTGACCGATGTTGCAACCATTACCTATAACACATCCGCTCATAATATGAGTAAAGTGCCATATTTTGGTTCCGTCCCCGATAACACAATCTTTATCAATGACAGAGGTTTCGTGAGCAAAGTAGTTCATAGCTTTAGCCGGTTATCCGGTTACAAATATAGATAAAAGCTAAATGTATGAACACAAAATTCTACTCAATTACATAATCTGTAACACTATTTACACCTTTCAATCCGAAATAGCTATCAGTAATGGTACCCTTAAGCCACACCTTCTTACCTAGGTTGGAGGGGTTTGACTTAAGGTTGAGTGCATCCCGAATAGAACCAGCAGCCAGAGCAACCCCGGCGCAAAGTGAACGCAAACTCTCCCCCTTTGTATCTGCAATAGCGATATTGGTCTCTACATCAAACGGAGGAGAGGAAAAAAGAGATGCCGTTGTGAGGTAGCCCGCTACATAACCACTAACCCAAACACCCTTGGCCCCCACAAAGCCGGCAATCTCTTCAACCCGAATGGCAAGCTCTCTGCTGCTCCCATCCCTTTTATCTCCAACCACAATATTATCTGTAATCCAAATAGAGGTGGTGTCGATAAGAATACCTGTAATGACCGAAGACTCTCCCCCCGATTCGCCACCACCACCGTTTGAAGATGAGTGCAGATTCAATGTAACCATCTCTCTTGCAGAGATACTCTTTTTAGTTATAAGAAATCTATCTGTCCCGCCGGTTGTACCACTCCTTAGTTTAATGGTCACATCTCCCGGATTAATATACAGATAACGACTCTCACTATAACCATAATCCTTAACCCCTTTACTATCTTCAATCTCCGGGATGTAGCCTGCAAACCGAGTTACAAAATCGCTTGAAAAACGAAGCCGCAAAGCACCATTAGACTGCCTGCATAAAAAAGAGAGATTTGTAACCTTTTTCTCCTCTACAACCACCGTCCCGGAGTCAGAATAAATCGGAGCATCAAACTCGGGAACCGTAAAACTCCCCGAGACAACTTCAACATCGTAATTACCTGCACTCAACTTAAAAGTTTGCGGTCTATCTCCATATTTCCCCTTGTAAACGACATCACCCCCAACCCTCTTCACAGTTAAAATAAACGAATTGCTATCTGGGTAACCCCTTTGTGTAGCGTTTTGCAATTGCGAGCCATTTTGCAATACGATTAGCCCGCTGTCATTAAATCCATCTTCATAAGCACCTGCAGATGTGCTCCATCCGACTTTATTGAAGGCGACCTTCAGTTCGCCCTCCTTATCTCCCTCCTCAATAAACGAAAATCCGCTGCAGGATGAGATCACTGCGCATAATAAAAAAATCTCTCGCCTCATATCCTAAATATTTAATTGGTTTTCAAAATCAAATTTATCACAAACTACTTCTAATATGTTACCAAATCAGATATTTTTCAAAAAAAATCTAATTTTAAAATTGCGATATCTAATTTTAATTAATTTTGCTGAAATTTAAAATGAACTATAAAAACTAGCTATGTACAGAATCTCCGATCATCCATTTCTTCCTTTCCATGCGGAAGATTGCGTAGTGTTTCTTTTTGAGGGTAATAGGGTTAAAGGTCAAATGGGTTTTA
>JAUYTH010000349.1 GCA_030695165.1 Bacteroidales bacterium | reverse complement strand
AAGAGTTAAAAAAGAGAAGAGAAACAGACTGAGGAGCAAATTCCGCGTCTCGATTTTCGATGATACATCTCACGAAGAGATCTTTGTTTTTCGGGCAAACGGGCTTATGACACTTGTGAGCATAGCGATGTCTGTGATTTTGATTGTAGGTCTGGTGACCGTTCTGATATCCTTTACTCCGCTGCGTGAGTTTATTCCTGGTTACCCGAATGCACAAACAAGAAGAGCCATAGTCCAGAATGCCCTAAAGGCAGACTCTCTGGAGCAGGCTATTAAGATGTGGGATTTTCACCTTAACAACATTCAGAGAATTGTAACAGGCCAGGAGCCGCTTAAACCGGAAAATCTCACAAATGGAGCTGTTGCAGGTGATTCAGCTAAAGCCGTAAACCTCACTGCACCAGTCTCTAAAGAGGATTCACTTCTTAGAGAGGAGGTTTTAAAACAAGAGCAGTTTAATCTTGGTGCCGGGAAAAGAGTGATTGAACAGATTGAGGGGCTTCACTTCTTCCCTCCTGTTAAGGGGGTTATATCAAACGGCTTTAATATGGCCACCAACCACCCATTCATCGATATTGCAGCCCAGGCTAACTCAGTAGTATCTGCAATTCTGGATGGAACGGTAATAATGTCTGCGTGGACAGAGGAGACCGGATACACAATACAGATTCAGCACGAAAACGATTTAATATCAATCTATAAACACAACTCAAAACTTCTCAAGAAATCGGGTGAAAAAGTTAAAGCCGGCACAGCCATATCACTGGTTGGCAGTACAGGAAGCCTTAGCAGCGGATATCACCTTCATTTCGAATTATGGTATAAAGGGTCACCGATAGATCCTACTAAATATATCAAATTTTAATTGAGCCTCTAGTATGAAGCGACGAATAGCAATCCTCGGCTCTACCGGATCTATCGGCAAACAGGCACTGGATGTAATCTCAAGACACCCGGAGCTGTTCTGTGCAGAGGTGCTTACCGCCAACTCTAACTCTACTCTTCTCATACAACAGGCAATTGAACACAATGTAAACTCTGTTGTAATTGCAGATGAGAGTAAATATCAGGAGGTTTTTAAAGCTTTAGAGGGTTACGGAATCAAAGTGTTTACAGGAAACGCATCTATAAGTGCGCTAGCCTGCGGCAGCAATATAGATATGGTTCTTACCGCAATGGTGGGATTCAGTGGGCTGGAGTCCACAATATCTGCAATTAAGGCTGGTAAAGCCGTAGCTCTTGCAAACAAAGAGACTCTGGTTGCAGCGGGTTCAATTGTTATGAAACTGGCAAAAGAGCAGGGAACACCAATAATCCCGGTAGACTCGGAACACTCTGCAATATTTCAGTGCCTTCAGGGGGAGAGAGCATCTATAGAGAAGATCATTCTGACCGCATCCGGTGGTCCCTTCCTTTCCAAAACAAAAGAGGAGATAGAGAGGGCAACCGTAAAAGAGGCCCTTAACCACCCTAAATGGCTTATGGGACCAAAAGTTACCATAGATTCTGCCAGTATGATGAATAAGGGGCTGGAGATGATAGAGGCGCACTGGCTTTTTGGTATTGAGCCATCAAAAATTGAGATTGTGGTGCACCCTCAGTCAATAATTCACTCTATGGTTCAGTTCTCCGATGGCTCCGTCACTGCCCAACTTAGCACTCCGGATATGAGGCTCCCAATTCAGTATGCACTCTCCTACCCCTACAGAGTAGATTTAGATACAAAACGAATAGACTTCCCTGCAGTGGAAAGTCTCAATTTTCACAAACCCGATTTTGAGAAATTCCCTTGTCTCTCTATTGCCTACAATGCTATTGAGAGGGGAGGAAACATCCCTTGTGCTATGAATGCGGCAAATGAAATTGCCGTTGAGAGTTTCCTGGCCGGGGAGATACCATTTACAAAGATTCCCGAAATTATCTTCAAAGTAATCAAGGAGGCACCTTTTGTTAAAGACCCCTCAATTGAAGATATCTATGAAACAGACAAAAATGCACGTATAGCAGCAACCTTAATATTAACACAATATAAAGCACCAACCAACTAATGGAGACAATATTAAAAATACTTCAGGTAATCCTGGCACTTTCGATACTGATACTTGTACACGAATTTGGTCACTATTTCTTTGCACGACTTTTCAAGATAAGAGTGGAGAAGTTCTACCTGTTTTTTGACCCCTGGTTCTCACTCATAAAATACAAACCCCGCAACAGCGACACCGAATACGGGATTGGATGGCTTCCGCTGGGAGGCTATTGTAAAATTTCCGGAATGATAGATGAGTCTATGGATAAAGATGCTATGAATGAGGAGCCAAAACCCTGGGAGTTTCGCAGCAAACCTGCGTGGCAGCGTTTCTTTGTTATGTTCGGAGGTGTCTTCTTTAACTTTATACTCGCAATCCTTATCTACTCTGCAACCCTTTTCACCTGGGGTGAGGAGTATCTTAAAAACAGCGATGCAGTTTACGGTGTTCAGTGTAATGAACTTTCCCTCAAAATGGGATTTCAGAACGGAGACAAGATTATTTCGTTTGACGATAATGAGGTGGTTAAGTTCCACGAACTCCAGGTTATTCTGGCTAGAAACCAGGCAACCACAGCCAATGTTATTCGTAACGAACAGAGTGTAACAGTCAATATAGATCCTGTGTATCTGCCTGCTATTCTCTCGACACCCGGAATGTTCACACTAAGGGTTCCATTTGTAGTTTTGTCTGTTCCGGACACATCAATTAACGCATCTGCCGGACTTATGAGCGGAGACAGAGTGGTTGCGGTAGATTCCGTGGAGGCCTTTATTATCCAGGATGTACAAGAGCTTCTATCCCTCAAGAGGGGATTGAGCGTTCCGGTAAGGATTCTCCGTGGAGATGAGACAATTGAAAAATCCCTTACCATAGACAGTGATGGGAAGCTCGGCATAATTCTTGATGGTGATATAACCAAGTTCTTTAACGTTACAACACAGAAATACACTCTGGCCGGGTCTGTTCCTGCAGGTTTTAAGAAGAGTACCGCCACAATCGGAAACTACTTTAAGGAGCTGGGGCTTATCTTCTCTCCAAAAACCGAGGCCTATAAGTCTGTAGGAAGTTTTATCTCTATCGGTAAAATCTTTCCATCCAGCTGGCAGTGGGATATCTTCTGGAATATTACAGCGTGGTTGTCAATAATGCTTGCTGTTCTTAATCTGCTCCCTATTCCGGCTCTGGACGGAGGACATATCCTTTTTGTCCTGTATGAGATGGCCACAGGAAGAAAGCCAAGTGATAAGTTCCTTGAATATGCTCAAATTGCAGGAATGTTCGTTCTGTTTGGTATTATGTTCCTTGCATTTGGAAATGATATATACCGACTTTTTAAATAAAATCTATATGAAAGCATTTAAATTATTGCTCGCAATTTATGCGGTAGCTCTGATGCACTCCTGCACCGGAGGACCTCAGCTGATGCCTAATATCAGCGGTAAAGCCGGCGAGGTTGTTGTTGTAATCAACAAAGGGGACTGGGAGAGCGAGGCTGGAGTGGCCCTGCGAGGGGTGCTTGCAGTTGATCAGCAGTTTCTACCTCAGAGAGAGCCTCTGTTTACAATGGTGAACATACCGGAGAATGCTTTCACAAGCATATTTCAGACACACAGAAACATTATCATTGTAAAGATTGTTGCTTCACAACAGGATCCTAAAATTGCCTTTCAGGAGAATGTTTGGGCAGCTCCGCAGATAGTTGTCACCATCTCCGGTTCAGATGAGTTGCAGATAGCTGAGATTATCATCCGTGAACAGGAGCGCCTAAGAGGAGCTATGCTGATGGCTGAGAGAAACCGAAATATTCAGAATGCAAAAAGATATGAGGAGAAGAGCCTAAGAGCTGTTGTAACCGATGAGTTCGGCGGCTCTCCCTACTTTCCCAAAGGGTATAGTCTCAAGAAGAGGATTCAAGATTTTATCTGGATCTCATACGAGACTACATATACCAATCAGGGTATATTTATCTACTCTTTTCCCTACAGAGACAGTACAGATTTCTTCAAAGAGAATCTAATTGCCAAAAGAAATGAGATTCTGGGAAGAAATGTTCCCGGGCAGGTAGAAAGATCTTATATGACCACAAATATGCTGGAAGATACCGGATTGAAATGGATAAGATACAACAAAAGAGATTTTGCCGAACTCAGAGGGTTATGGGAGGTTCAGAACGATTTTATGGGTGGTCCTTTTGTTAGTCATTTCTTTATTGATAAGGAGAATATGAATATTATAGCTCTTGAGTCTTTTGTATATGCACCAAGGTATGAGAAGAGGAATTACCTTCGCCAGGTGGAGTCACTAATTTACTCTTTCGAATTTTTTTAATATTTTTTTGCAGCAATAAAAAAATTATATACCTTTGCCCTCCCAAGATCGGAAAGGGGTCTGCTCCGTAACGGAAAGATCTACTAGATTTTGAACGGTCCGTTCGTCTAACGGTTAGGACTCAAGATTTTCATTCTTGCAATAGGGGTTCGATTCCCCTACGGACTACGAAAAAAAATTGACAAAATGGCAAATCACGCATCAGCAGAGAAACGCGCGCGCCAAAGCGCAAAGCGCAGAGTTCACAACAAGTACTATGCACGCACCACTCGTAACGCAATAAAAGCGTTGCGTAACACAACGGATAAAAACGCTGCATTGGCTTTGTTACCAAAAGTATCCTCTATGTTGGATAAATTGGCTAAAATTAATGTTATTCATAAAAACAAAGCGGCAAATCTAAAAAGCGGTATTGCTGCCTTTGTTAACAAATTAAATTAATTTTTACTATTTGTCTCGGACAGTTAAGAGATGCTTCCCAATTTTGGGGAAGCATTTTTTTTAATTATGGAGAAGAGACTTTCAATAAAAGAGTGGCGCGAAGATGAGAGGCCAAGAGAGAAGCTCATAGATAAGGGGGCAGAGTCACTGAGTGACGCAGAACTTATTGCAATATTAATCTCCTCCGGCACTAAGGAGGATAGTGCAATTGATCTCTCCCGAAAAATCCTACAGCTGGGAGATAACAATCTTAGAGAGCTCTCTAAGCTTTCATACGAAAAGCTACTGGGGCTAAAAGGTGTCGGGCCTACAAAAGCAGTAACAATTCTTGCAGTATTTGAGGTTTTTAAGAGATTCCTCATCTCACAGGAGATAGATAAACCCAAAATACAATCCTCGGCGTACGCTGCAAAGATTATAAGCCCTATATTAAGGGATCTGAGTCACGAGGAGTGTTGGGTAATGTACCTTAACAGGGCAAATAAGCTGATTACCAAAGAGAGGCTTAGTATTGGCGGGGTCTCCGCAACAGTTGTAGATGTTAAGATTGTTATCAAAAATGCATTGGAGAAGCTTGCAAGCTCAATCATTCTGGTCCATAACCACCCATCCGGGAATCCATATCCCGGAGATAATGATAAGGCACAAACAAAGATTCTTAAAGAGGCTGCATCCCTGTTCGACATCTCGCTTCTGGATCACCTGATTATTGCGGGTGACGGTTACTTTAGCTTTGCAGACGATGGGATCATCTGATTAATTTGTATATTTGATGCAAATTTCTCTAAAATCTTACCTATGAAAATCATCAATCTGGGACAGAACAACTCTGCTTTAAACAACTTTATTGCAGAGATCCGGGACTCCTCAATTCAAAAAGACAGTATGAGATTCCGTAAGAATCTGGAGAGAATCGGAGAGGTATTTGCTTATGAGATAAGCAAAGTGCTAAAATACAGCACAAAAGAGGTGCATACCCCTTTGGGAATAGCCAAATGCAACACTACTGACGACAATATCGTAATTGCAAGCATAATGAGAGCGGGGCTCCCTGTACATCACGGAATGCTGAATATCTTTGACAAGGCTCAAAACGCATTTATTGCAGCCTACAGGAAATATGGGAAAGATAATAAGTTTGTAATCCATCTTGAGTACGCCAGCAGCCCCTCTGTGGGTGGAAAGGTGTTGTTGCTTACAGATACAATGCTTGCCACCGGATCTTCTTTGGTTCTTGCCTATAACCGGCTATGTGAAAACGAAAGTCCGGAACACACTCATATTATCTGCCCCATTGCAAGTGTAGATGGAATTGAATATCTCTCAAAACATCTCCCTCATAAGAAGACCACTCTTTGGGTAGGGGCAATTGATGAGGAGCTTACAATAAAAGCCTATATCGTTCCCGGCTTGGGAGATGCAGGCGATCTTGCCTACGGAAGCAAATTGTAATTATATACCAGTTCGCCGGCAACAAAGGTCATTAACACCTTGGTTCCTGGTATCATCTTCTCTTGAGCTGTCATAATATCCCGGTCAAGAACCACAAAGTCCGCATACTTGCCCGGTTCAATACTCCCCTTAGCCCCGTCTTCAAATGAAGCTTTAGCTGCCCACAATGTCATAGATTTGAGCGCCTCTTCTCTGGATAGAGCATTCTCCATCTGAAATCCACCCTCAGGTACAAAATTCAGATTTTTACGGAAAACAGCAGCAAAGAAGGTGTAGAGAGGATTTACCTGCTCAATGGGGAAATCTGTCCCGCTTGGAATCCATCCCAGTTGATCAAGGAGCCTCTTATAGGCATAGGCGTTTACCAATCTTGAACCAAGCCTCTCATCTGCCCATAGCATATCCGACGTGCAGTGGGTTGGTTGTACTGATGGTACAATCGAGTATTTCCCGAACAGATCAAAATCATCTTCATCTATCACCTGAGAGTGCTCTATTCTCCACCTTAGATTATTGCCCGGGGAGAGAACTTTTGAGTAAACCGTCAATGCCTCTCTGTTGGCTGCATCGCCTATACAATGTGTGGCAACCTGAAACCCGTGTTCGTATGCCCATCCACACAGACGTTCAAACTCTTCTCTGGTAATTACTTTAATACCCTTGTGGGAGGGGGAGTCGCTGTATGGCTCAATCATAAGAGCCCCTCTGGAACCCAGTGCTCCGTCTACGTAGAGTTTTATGGTAGATATCCGCATCCTCTCATCTCTGTAAGGTTTGGTAAATCTCTCCAGATTCTCTTTGTTTGGTGTTAGCCAGATATCTGTCCGTATTTTAAGCAGCTGTTCACTATAGAGACTCTCCATAGTATTTATAACTCCCAGTGATTCTCCTGCGTGAGAGAGTGAGGTAAGGCCATACCTGAAACACTCCTTCTGTGCTGCCAGTAAAATCTCTCTCGACTCCTGTTCGTCAGGCTCAGGCAATACATTTTTGAATCTGTCTGCAGTATTCTCCAGGAATACCCCTTTAAATTTACCTCCACTAAAAAGAGCCTCTCCGGGAGGAATTGAAGAGTCTCCCGGAGTTATTCCAAGCGCCTTTATAGCTGCATCATTCACAATAACTGCGTGGAAATCTATACGGGACAAAACAACCGGAATCTGTGGGAAGAGTTCGTTAAGCTTGCTGTTATCCGGAAACTCCTTATTCTCCCAAAGGTTCTGATCCCATCCGTCTCCGGCAAGATATTTGGGCTGAATAGAGTCGTATCTCTTTTTTAGCCGTAAAAGTATCTCATCAAAGGAGTCCGCTCCTCTTAGATCTACACGATTTAAAGAGAGTCCCAGCCCAAAAAGGTGGCAATGGGCGTCGTTGAACCCGGGGTATAGGGAGGCACCTTTTAAGTCTTTAATATTTGTTGAGCGATATCTGTTAAGTATCTGATCATCCTCTCCGGTGGCCAGAATTATACCGTTTCTCACTGCAATTGCAGAGCAATTTGAAAATGTGCTGTCTACTGTGTAGACCAATGCGTTGATAATAATAAGATCTGCCTGCTCTTTCATAGTACAGCCATTTAATAGGGTGAAAAGAATCATCCCCTGAATTAATCTTTTCATATTGTTTTGTTTAAAGCTCCTTCCTAAGCCTTGCAATCGGGATATTGAGCTGCTCGCGATATTTTGCAACTGTTCTTCTGGCAACATTGTATCCCTTAGCGTGCAGAACAAAGACCAGCTCTTCGTCTGTTAGCGGTTTCTTTTTATCCTCCACATCTATGCTCTCTGCAAGAATATTTTTAATCTCTCGTGTAGAGACCTCCTCTCCGGAATCTGTCATCAAACCCTCCGAGAAGAAGTACTTGAGCGGGTAGATTCCAAAATGGGTCTGTATATATTTACAGTTTACAACTCTGGATATTGTGGAGATATCCAGGTGTGTCTTCTCTGCAATGTTCTTAAGAACCATTGGCCTGAGCTTGGTCTCGTCCCCCTCAATAAAAAACTCTCTCTGGAAATCTATTATGGCGTTCATTGTGTTAGAGAGGGTATTGTGCCTTTGCCTTATCGCCTCTATAAACCACTTTGCAGAGTCCAGCTTCTGTTTCACAAAAGTGGCTGCCTCCTTGCCTGCTCTGTCTGAATTGGCCGAACTGAGAAGCATATCTGCATATCTTTTATTGACTTTAAGCTCCGGAACAGAGAATCTTGGCATTGACATAATCAATTCGCCATCTTTAAACTCCAGAATAAAATCGGGCACCACCTGCTGTGCCTGCTCTGCATATGAGTCGTCTATCTGCCCTCCCGGCCTTGGATTGAGTCTCACAATCTCCTCAATTGCCCCTCTAAGTTGCTCCTCGGAGATTGAGAGGCGGGACATAATCTTTTGATAGTGTTTTTTTGTAAACTCCTGGAAATGCTCTTCCAGTATCTTCTCTGCAAGTTTTTGATTTTCTGACTCCTGGTCCGATCGTATTTGAAGCAGAAGGCACTCCCGCAGGTCTCTGGCGCCTATTCCCACCGGCTCAAACTCCTGAATCTTTTTTAGAATAAGCTCCAGCTCATTTTCGTTGGTCTCTATCCCTTGTCGAAAAATTATATCGTCTGAGAGAGAGTCCAGGTCTCGCCTAAGGTAGCCGTCGTCGTCCAGACTTCCAATTATAAAAGCAGCTATAGTCTTCTCTCTCGTTCCTAGTTGACTGTATCCCAGCTGGGTAAGAAGGCTTTGATGAAAACTCTCTTTTACTGAGAAGGTGTTGTATTGGGGCTGCAGATCTTTACCCTGATTGTTAGTGTATAGTTTATATGAGGGAATCTGGTCATCTACTGAGTAGTCACTCAACGAGATTGTACCGCCCTGGGCATCTTCAATATCATCGTTGTCAGGCACTTCATCCAAAACAGGATTCTCCTCCAGCTCTTTTTTTATTCTCTGCTCAAGTTCAAGTGTTGGTAGTTCCAAAAGCTTGATTGTCTGAATTTGAAGCGGAGAAAGCTTCTGCAATAATTTTTGTTGTAGTCCCTGTTTTAACATATTAATAGGAGCGTTTATGCAAAGATATGATTTTTATTTAACTTCGCGGTTGGCTAATGGCTCAAATGAGAGGGCTAAACAACGGTAAAATGAGGATAGATATTGAGAGAGTAATAGCGGGTAAAAACCCTAGGCTGCTTAAGGTTATACCCAAGTTTTTTATAAACTGGCTTAAGAGGCTTATCCGCCAGGATTTTATTAATGAGATATTATCGGAGAATGGACATTTAAGGGGTGCTGAGTTTGCTCACGCCACCCTTAAAAAATTGAATATAAAATATATAGTTCACGGAATTGAGAAGCTCAACAAAGAGGGAAACTACATAATCGCATCCAACCATCCATTGGGCGGGCTAGACGGAGTTGTCTTAATAGATCTATTCGGAAAATTTTTCGACAATATAAAATTTGTTGTTAACGATCTGCTTTACAATATTGAGCCACTTAAACCAATATTCATACCTGTTAATAAATTCGGGAAACAGAGTGTAGAGATTGCAAATATGATCACTAAAAGCTATAGCTACGGTAATCAGGTGATGTACTTCCCGGCAGGGCTCTGCTCAAGACTTACAAACGGGGTGATAGAAGATCTTGACTGGAAAAAAAGTTATATAACACAAGCCCTTAAACACAAGAGAGATATCCTACCGGTATTTTTCGAAGGGCGCAACTCAAGTCTCTTTTACAAAATTGCAAATATCAGGAAGAGACTCGGTATCAAATTTAATTACGAATTTATCCTGCTGCCAAGGGAGATGTTCAGGCAACAAAATTCGGAATTTAATGTTTACATTGGTGACCCTTTCACATATCAGGAGCTCTCTGCCGAGAGATCTGCCGGGGAGTGGAATAATATAATACGAGAGAGGGTATATAATTTAAAAAATCAGTTATGGAAGCAGTAATATTACCGATAGACCGTAAACTCATCATTGATGAGCTCACAAGTGATAAATTTATACGTAATACCCGCAAGGGAGAAAATAAACTATATGAGATAACCGCACACGACTCTCCTCACACTATGAGGGAGATTGCAAGACTTAGGGAGATCTCATTCCGGCTGGCAGGCGGAGGTACGGGAAAATCTATCGATATGGATGAGTTTGACACCGACTCAAAAAACCCATATAAGCAACTTATCGTATGGGATCCTAAAGACCACGAAATTATAGGAGGATACCGATACATTAAGTGCTCCGGACTGGAGATTCACCATATGGCAACCAGCGAACTTTTCACATTTTCTGACAAATTCCGTGAAGAGTATCTGCCATTTACAATTGAGTTGGGGCGCTCGTTTATTCAGCCAAACTATCAAAGCACAAACATCCGCAGAAAAGGGCTCTACGCTCTGGACAACCTTTGGGATGGTTTGGGGGCTTTGGTCTTGAGATATCCTCACATAAAATACTTCTTCGGAAAGGTCACAATGTACTCCTCGTTTAATACGAGGGCCAGAAACACCCTGCTCACCTTTTTGAACCAATATTTTTGGGACAAAGAGGCGTTGGTTAAGCCAATTTCCCCGCTGGATTACGACAACGAAAACCCTTACTTTAAGGAGCTATTTACAGACGGCGACTACAAAGAGTCATACAAACAGCTATCAAAGGAGATTCGGGGTTTGGGAGAGAATATTCCGCCTCTTATCAACTCCTATATGAACCTCTCCCCATCTATGAGGGTATTCGGGACAGCAATCAATGAAGGGTTCGGAGGTGTTGAGGAGACCGGAATAATGATCAATATCTCTGATATCTATCCCGAGAAAATTGAGCGCTACATAACCCCTCTTATGAGGCTTGCAAGCAGATTCCAGCCGAAGTGGTGGAGAAGGTAGCTTTATAGAGGTGGAAAGTTGATGTGTTCTCTTACAATAAAGGCAGATTGATAACTCCCCTGTAACCTTCTAAGCATCTTCATTGCATCTGACTTTGATCTTAAATCGCCAACTGTAACTTTAAAATAGGGTGCGTCGTATGTCCAGTAAACCCCTACTCCCGGATAATTTTGTGAGAATGACTGCCTTATATTTTCTGACTTTATTCTGGCATCCTGTTTATTATCAAAGAAAATTCTTATCCGATATCCGTTTATCTTTTTCTGTGATGCGTTGGCAATATGGTTTTGCATTGATGTGACAATATCCTGGCTCTGTTTTATCTTGACCACACTTCCGTTTAATGCCTGCCTTGCAATAAGCTCAAAGATATCCTTGTTCAGGTACGAAGAGTCAACAACAGGTGCTCTCCTAAATGTAGTATCCACTTCATTTGAAGAGCTATTCATAAATGTAACCTGCGCAAATGCTGCATTACAGATATAGATCATCAGAAGAGAGAGCCCCCATTTAATTACAAATCTTTTGAGCATATTATCTTTAGTTTTTATTATAGCCTATTAATCAAGTCTTTAAGCATTATATCATTGAACTTGATTGTTCTTTTTCCCCCGCCGGATGCTTTTACAATAGCTTTGGCATCAATACGGAAATCTGAATAGCTCCATTTAGATATGTTTAATCCCATTGCCAACAGTGCAAGCGGGTCTTTTATATCTATCAGGAAAACAGCCCTGTATAAACTCTGAGTTTTTGGAGGGATGGTATCTGACTTCACAAGGGTAGCTGTTGCAAAATCTATTCCCCCTTTTTTAAGAAGACCATTGGCACTTTCAAGAATAAGATCTTTGTTAGAGGGATTTTGCACCAAACACTCCAGCTCTAAGTTGGCTTTTGAAGTGCTTAAAAGCTGAAAACTCCTAACCTCTACATTCATTACGTTCACTTCACTCAGCCTGGAGCAGCTTGTTGCAACAACAATGAGAATCAGTGCCAGAGATAATAATCTATTCATAATTTAGTATTTGAATTACTGCAAAGGTATAAAAAAGCATATATTTGCCGAATAATTACTTAGTAGATGACAAACAAATTCTATTCCGTAAAACCTATTCAGGACCTAAATCTTAAACAAGTATATATAGAAACTTACGGGTGCCAAATGAATGTGAGTGACAGCGAAGTTGTTCTCTCTGTACTCCAGCAGGCTGGTTACTCGCTGTGCAGTAAAATCACCGAAGCATCTCTAATCTTAGTAAATACCTGCTCAATAAGAGATAACGCAGAGCAAAAGATATGGAGCCGTATCGACTATTTCAAATCTCTAAAAAAGAGGAGAAAAGGCCTCACCGTGGGTATCCTCGGGTGTATGGCAGAGAGGTTAAAGGAGAGGCTGTTGGAGCAAAGTGTTGTTGACATAGTAGCCGGACCGGACTCATATCGGGATCTGCCCCATCTTCTCAATGAACTCCGCTTTGGAGAGAAGCAGATAAACACTATCCTTTCGCTGGAGGAGACCTATGCAGATATCTCTCCTGTAAGGATGGACAAGAACGGAGTATCTGCATATATCTCAATTATGAGAGGGTGCAACAACTACTGCTCATACTGCGTGGTACCCTATGTAAGAGGCAGGGAGAGAAGCCGAAACCCACAAAGTATTCTAAACGAGGCTAAGGAGCTCTTTAACAATGGCTACAAAGAGGTCACCCTGCTGGGGCAGAATGTGAACTCATTCAACTGGAGGGCTACAGAGCAACAGAGCTCATTCACGGATGATATCTCCTTTTCTAAGCTGCTGGAGATGGTTGCACAGATTAGTCCGTTGCTCAGGGTTCGTTTCTCGACATCTCACCCCAAAGATATGGATGACTCAGTTCTAACCACAATGGTAAAGTATCCCAACATCTGCCGTCATATACATCTTCCGGTGCAATCCGGGAGTGATGCAGTTCTTAAACGAATGAACAGAAAGTACACCCGTAAAGAGTATCTGCTTAGGCTGGAGAAGATAAAAAAGATGCTTCCCGAGTGCACTATCAGTACAGATATAATAGCCGGTTTCTGCGGGGAGAGCGAGCAGGACCATCTGGATACCCTCTCTGTAATGAGAGAGGCGGGTTACTACACCGCATTTATGTTTCAGTATTCACAGAGGCCCGATACTACAGCTGCCCAACAGCTGGCGGACGATGTACCCCCCCAGGTTAAGAACAGTCGCTTAAGTGAGATAATTGCAC
Source organism: Bacteroidales bacterium (assembly GCA_030695165.1). Lineage (GTDB taxonomy): Bacteria > Bacteroidota > Bacteroidia > Bacteroidales > UBA932 > Bact-08. The sequence continues at coordinate 1,035 of JAUYTH010000349.1, read as the reverse complement.
TCCAGAATGAGCTATCACACATATCCAATAAGGCAGACCTGGGCAAAGTGGTGGAGGTGCTGGTGGAGGGAGTATCCAAGAGGTCTAAGGCAGAGCTCTCGGGAAGAACCTCCCAGAATAAGGTGTGTATATTCCCTGCAGGTGAACATAAAGTGGGAGATTATGTTAAAGTTATGGTAACCTCCTGCTCTTCGGCAACTCTAAAGGGGGAAGTTATTTCGTAAACAGATACTTAAACAGAGGCTTAAATAGATATAAACTTACAAAATATGACAAAGATCCGAACAATCTACATTGGAGAGCTCAAAACCGAGGCAGAACACCTAAAGTCGGGAAGTAAACTTATTACTGAAGCTCCAGAAGATAACAATGGCAAAGGGGAGATGTTCTCTCCAACCGATCTGTTTGCAACCTCTCTGGGTTCGTGTATGATGACAATTATGGGCATCGCCGCTCAGGTTCACGGCTTTTCGGTTGATGGTATGCGCATCGAGACCGAAAAGATTATGGCCTCCAACCCAAGAAGAGTTGCAGAGCTAAAACTGGACATCTACCTGCCCCGCAAAGACTACTCTCCAAAGGAGATGAGGCTCATTGAGGCAAGCGTAAAGACCTGCCCTGTAGCAAACAGCATCCATCCGGACATTATCAAGACCATCACATACCATCTGCCGGAGTAGTAACCGAAGCTATTCCTAGAAGAAGAGGTACCGGGATGTTCCAACACCTGTGGTGGCAGCTCCCTTTAGGGAGCCATCCTTTCCAACAACTTTCATTACAGAGTTAGATGTAAAACTAACCTCTGCAGTAAAGATATTACCTGTAGAGGGGCTCACCCCTACTCCGTAAAAATATGTTCCCGAGAAGAGCTTTGAAACTGCACCTGAATTAACATCTACAGTATAGATCGAAGCCTCTTCCGGCATATAACTGGAGTTGAATTTTGTGTAATAGGTTAAAATCTTCTCTCCTGTGTTATCTGTTGTAATATAGCCATCCATATAATCTATTGGCACCTCAACAACATTTGTAACA
>JAUYTH010000347.1 GCA_030695165.1 Bacteroidales bacterium | reverse complement strand
AAGAGGCTGCCAAGCAGGCAGTAGAGAACGATGTTCACATTGTTGGGGTATCTTCTCTGGCAGCCGGTCACAAAACCCTTGTTCCACAAATTATGAGCGAGCTAAAAAAACTTGGCCGCGAAGATATTATGGTAATTGTTGGAGGCGTTATCCCTGCACAGGACTACGATGCACTCTACAAAGCCGGTGCAGTGGCAATCTTTGGCCCCGGAACTACCATCGCATCTGCAGCAATTAAGCTTATGGAGTTGTTACTGCAAAAATTTGAGTAACCTGCCAAGCAATTTGGGGCTTGCTTGTTTTTCAAGCATTTAGTTTAAAAGGGTTGTCTTAATCGGGCAGCCCTTTTAACAACTGCTTCAAACGACTATTATAAGATTGCAGATACTCTCTTTTAGTAGGTTCACTAAGAAATGATGATGTTATCAGTTTTTCCACATTTTGGGACTTAGATAGCATCATCGTCATAATATCACTGAAAAACTTCTCGCTTATCTCTGCATTTTGTGCAAGGTTAAAAAATTGCGTTCTGATATCGCTTTGTGCTAAGTTACGGGGTAGTAGTCCATCCTCTAATGCAAACCGGGAATCATCTATATGAATGTGACTATTTAACAGGTCGTATGCAGGACTCAATCTAAAATCTCCCATAGAGGTCTCAAGTAAGGAGAAATTTTTAAAATGAGCATCCCCATTTGAGAACAGATAATTAAAAATAAGTAATTTCAAAAGTTTTGGAGCCTCAATTTGATATGTAGGCAGCATATTTTTCATTATTTGGAATAGCTCCAGATAGTTCCCGGAATATTTGTAATGCTCTCCGTGAGATTGCGGTGTTCTGCCGGCTAAGGAGGCAAAATCTTCCTGTGCGAGTTTTGTGCCATCTTCCTTAACATCGAAGCGTTTAGTTATGTATGCGGGAGATCCGTCTTTAAAAAAAATCAAAGCATTTTCGGCAGTCTCTATGCCATATATCTGACGCGCAATTTGCATTGTGAGATGCTCATTGGCAGGCATTTGGTCTGACCTCTTTACTGAACCGGGAATAGGCTTTAAAATATATCTCCCCCGCTCACCTTCATTAATAAGTCTTAACCTGTTTTTATCAAGCAAAAGAGAGAACTTTTCCTGTACGCCGGAGATTGAGATGTTTTTTCTATTTTGATCAAAAAGCTCATCTGTTTGGGTATTCGATGCAGGAGAATCATAAGGGAGAACGTGATTTACGGTTTTACCTTGAAAGACTCTTTTCAAACAACTCCTGCTATATGTGTTAAACCCTTTTGCCAAGGTACCCGGACAATATGTTATTACTGGCAAGCTCATAATAACTCAATTTTAATTACCCGAACGGCACCGATGCTGTCATTTTTTGCTGTTGTCATAAGCAGTCCGAAATAATCTGTTTGGTCTATTCTGTTTAGTTTACAAACCACTTGTTTGTTAGACCCTTCGGGAAGCATATTAAAGAAGAATGCAAAAAGATATTTTGAGTGAAACTCTTTTTCAGATTTAGGCAGAGTAAGAGAGATGTCCGGCTTATTAGTATCTGCAATCCAATTATCATTATAACTGAATTTAAACGAGCCATCATCGTATTGAGTTAAAACTCCGGCCTCTTGGTCCTTGAATAGTATTCTTGCTTTTCTCATCTCTTAGCGGGTGTACTCTTTAGTTTTAAACTAACCTGTAAGCCCAACACATCTGCCAACTTTTGTAATGTTTGAAGTGTAGGATTTCCTTTACCACTTTCGAACTGTTTTAAAGTACGTAAGCCAACACCGGATAATTGAGCTAAGGTATCCTGAGTTACCTTCAAGGTATCTCTGCGCTCTTTTATTGTTTTTATTAACTCTTCAAAGTGCATTATTGTGCTCTTTATTGTGCAAAAATAGCATTAATTTTATAAATAACAAATAAAAGAGCAATTAAATGCACTAATTGAATATAAAGTTTTCAAAGATCTATTTTACTAGCTGTGGCTCTTCAAAATGGGGGCTGTGTGCAGAGTTCTCAAATGTAAAAAACTCTTTTACCGGTGCTTGAATTGCATCAAAATACCTTTTGGCTTTTCCGAAATGCTCCCAGTCAATTGCTTACCTTATTTATGAAATCATCAAAAATTACTTGAATTTCACCTTTAAAATTCTCATCATTCAAATGAGTTTTCATAAAAGCGTCACTATCTTCTTTTTTGTCATCGGGTAAAACCAAACTAATTGGAAATGACTGACAAAGAATACATTTATCTTTAAGTATGCTTTCTACTTCTTTGAAAACCAACCCGTGTCCGAATTTTTCATATTTTTTTGAATCCGTGCTACCACAACAGGTAACGAAAATCAATTTATCTAACGAATCCTTATATCTCTTTATAAAGCTACGAAGAGGTGGAATAATCGAACCCATCCATATTGGTCCGCATAAAATTACTTTATCATAATCTTTAATATTGTGCTTAAGTGGCTTAATTCCTAAATGTATTTTCATTAAAAAAAGAAGAAAAATATTCATTCTTGGTTTAATCTCTTCTATCTCACAAGATAATTTATTTGAAATTTTCTCGGCTAAGTATTTATTACTGCCTTTGTTTGAATAATAGACTACAATCGTTTTCATTTTATCTTACTTTTTTATGTTAATATAAGTGGCCTAATGAAACTGTTTCCAATTTGTAAAAGCACTTAAGTGTCTTAAATTAATGCCGTTCGTTTTATTCAAAAGAAGCTCCCAATTGTAATAAATGAACAAATAACCAATAGTATTAAACTCAATTTTGTCAAAAAGTGACTTTTCCTGTTTTTTATTAAAAAAAGGGATCCAAGAATTAAAAAAACTATTTGCGCAATTAAGAAAGGTAGAGTTAATATCTCTCTAAAAACATCAATCATAAGAATATCTATTTTGTATCGATTAATAATGTAAATCGACACAAAATAAAACACAATAATGAAATTGATGACTGTTATTTTTTTTTCAGAGAGTCTTTGTATCATTGGTAGGTTGTAATTTAGATTTTTCAACTTAACGCTTTTGACAATGTTAACCAAGCCACTACACCAATCGCTACGCTTAGAACCAACATATACATAAACT
>JAUYTH010000329.1 GCA_030695165.1 Bacteroidales bacterium | reverse complement strand
TAAACATCTGGGTTAAACTATCCAGAAAAAGCGACATAACTGCTATTAAGAGAAAAATAACAGAAGGTGTTGAAGAGCTGCTTAAAGCGGGAGGTAAGGGGGTGAAATTTTTTTTCGATGCAGACCCTCTCTGATTCTTTTTTATCAAGGGCACTTAAAATTGGCTGTTGCTAAAAAAGATTTTGTAAATTTGCGTGATTGACTCAGATAATACTCTTAATAAATATATGGGAAAAATAATTGCTATAGCTAACCAGAAAGGGGGGGTCGGAAAGACAACCACCGCAATAAATCTTTCCGCTTCACTTGCGGTGATGGAGAAAAAGGTGCTTTTAGTAGATGCAGATCCTCAGGCAAATTCAACATCGGGTCTCAATTTTGATCCTGACTCCACGTCCAAGTTAACGCTTTATGAAACCCTTATAGGAAGTGTAAAAATTGATGACATACTTCTCAGTACAGAAATCTCCGGCTTGAGTCTTGCCCCTTCCCACATAAACCTTGTAGGCGCCGAAATTGAGATGCTTAACATTCCGGAACGAGAGATGGTACTTAAAAAAGCTCTTGAACCGCTTAAAGATCACTTTGATTACATAATAATAGACTGCTCTCCTTCATTGGGAATAATTACAATTAACTCTCTATCTGCTGCAGACTCGGTTCTTATTCCTGTTCAGTGTGAGTACTTTGCACTTGAGGGGCTGGGGAAACTGCTAAATACAATAAAGCTGGTTCAGAACAGACTCAACACATCTCTTAAAATTGAGGGATTTCTTCTGACAATGTTTGATAGCCGCACAAGACACTCCAATCTTGTAGTGGATGAGGTTAGAAGTCATTTTAATGAGATGGTTTTTAAGACTGTAATCCAGAGAAATGTGCGACTGACAGAGGCACCTTCTCACGGGAAACCGGTAATTCTGCACGATGCACTATCTGCAGGAACAAACAATTACCTTAACCTCGCAAGAGAGATTCTAAAAAATAATTCGCAATGATGAAAAAATCTGCCTTGGGAAGGGGGTTGGGAGCCCTGATATCCGATATTGACAACCTGAACCTGAACGGCTCTGTTGTTCCATACTCAGAGTCTACTCCTGCATCAATCTCCGAAATCCCGATGGATTCAATTGAGGCAAATCCTTTTCAGCCCAGAAGCAGTTTTGACATCGATCTTCTTGAAGAGCTTGCAGAGTCTATTAAGACTCTTGGACTTATTCAACCAATAACCGTTCGGTCATCTGAAAACGGGAAATATCAGATTATCAGTGGAGAACGTCGTTTTCGCGCAGCATTAATTGCCGGACTTACACAAATCCCTGCATACATACGCAAAGCAGACGACCAGGGTATGCTGGAGATGGCAATCGTAGAGAATATCCAGAGGGAGAATCTCGATTCAATAGAGGTTGCGCTGAGTTTTCAAAGATTGATCGAGGAGTGCAGCTTGACTCAGGAGGAGATGGCAGAGAGAGTTGGTAAAAAGCGTGCAACTGTAACTAATTATCTTCGACTTTTGAAGTTACCTGCCGAAATTCAGCTCGCAATAAGAGCCAAAAAGATAACAATGGGTCACGCAAGAGCTCTGCTCTCAATAGAGAGTGCAAAAAAACAGCTAAAGCTGTGTAATGCAATAATTGAGCAGGATCTCTCTGTAAGGCAGATTGAGGAGAAGGTAAGAAAAATGCTTAAGGAGCGGACAGAGAAAAAGAGCAGCGAAGATCTAAATCAGGATCTTGATGAGTCCTATTTCAAACTTCTGGATTTTCTGGGAAAGTATTTCAACAACAATATCAGTTTAAAAAGGGATGAAAAAAACGGAACAGGCTATATTACAATCCGTTTCAATGGAGATAAAGAGGTGATTAACTTTATTAACGCCATTGAGAAAACAAATCTTTAATCCCGATTATGAAATTTCGCCCCTTTATAGCGCTAATTGCCTCAATGCTCATATCTTATTTGGCAATCGCTCAGTTTCCTGTTCAGATCAAACAGCTGGGACCTCCCGGCTCAAATCAGAATCAAAATCAACAGACAGATGATACAACCGGAGTGTCCGGAGTAAAAAAAGAGCCATACCCACTAAGAAGGTATTTCAAAAGTCTTGCAGGAAAAGACAGTATGAATATTACCCGAATGTGGGCAGGGGCATTCATTATCCCCGGAAGTGCCCAGCTATACAACAAAGAGTACTGGAAAATACCGGTTGTCTATGCAACTGTAGGAGGACTTCTTTTTGCAGGCTACAGAAGTAATATTGCCTGGCAACGGACAGGATTGCAGAGAGACAGGAGCACCAGAGATCTTCTATATATAGGAGCTGCTCTCTCCTATTGGGGCTCTGTATTGGATGGGGTTAAAAACTTCCGGTATCATAAAGATGTTCTCCCCGCTAGAGCCTCTTTGTACTCCGCTATGCTACCGGGATTGGGTCAGTACTACAATGGAGATTACTGGAAAATTCCAATAATTTATGGGGGAATTATAACAGTTGGTTACTTTATATCATCTAACAACTCTCAGTTTCAAAGGTACAAATATCTCTATTATGAGACCAGTAATCCGGACTCTCCATTAGCCGGAAAGTTCAACGCTCAGACAATGAAGTATTACAAGGACACATATCGCAGGCTCCGTGACTACTCTATTCTTGCAGGGGTATTTGTATATGCTCTTAACATCGTTGATGCAAATGTATTTGCCCATTTTCAGGATTTTGATGTAAGTGAAGACCTCACTGCATCTCTCTTCCCGGGTATCATAATGCCTGTAGCACCTCAGTTTACAAACAATAGTGGCCCTATGGTCGGGTTCAACCTTAAATTAAACTTTTAACAGACAATGAGAAAATCTATTCTATTAATACTACTCACTTCAGTTTTGATGTTAACATTCCAGACAGCTCAGGGGCAATTCTTCAAAAAGAGACCGTCAAGAGAGTCACTTACACTGGAGATTGCGAAAATGAAAAAAACAATTGACTCTCTTAAACAGGAGATTGAGGCCGGATCGATTCCAATAATTGACTCTGTTGGTATAAACGATTCTATTAACCCCGGAGGGTTAAGCTTCTTCGACAGCGAAGATTTTATAGATCCTGCACCCTTGCTCTCTACCGATAGCCTTCTGAGTGTTTGGTATCTTCAAAAAAATTTGACTCTTGACGACAACTCTATTATTAATCTTGAGAGTGATAATCTCACATCCGACATACCTGACTCCGTATATATCGCAAGGCTTAAAGCGATTAACTCTTTTATCCCTCTGCCGTACAACAATATTGTTAAAAACCACATCATCTACTATACTCAACGAATTCCCAACAAGATAGATGCTATACTGGGCCTCTGGGGGTACTATATGCCTCAGTTTGAAGAGATTTTTGACGAATATGATCTTCCTAAAGAGCTAAAAATAATGGCTATAATTGAGTCGGCTCTCAATCCCAGAGCTGTATCACGAGCTAAGGCCAAGGGAATGTGGCAGTTTATGTATCGCACTGCTCTTCAGTACAATCTAAGAATTGACTCCTATGTAGACGAGAGGCTAGACCCTATTGCCTCCGGACACGCTGCGGCAAAATATCTGAGAGACTCATATAGAATTTTTGGAGACTGGATGCTTGCCATTGCCTCCTATAACTGTGGCCCCGGGAATGTGAATAAGGCGATTCGCAGAGCAGGAGGATCAAGGGATTTCTGGACAGTCTATCCCTATCTGCCGCGAGAGACAAGAGGTTATGTACCATCATTCGTAGCTGCTCTCTATACTATGCAGTACTACAAGGAGCATCGAATTACCCCTATGTTGATATCTATGCCTGCACATATAGATACATTTGTTATTAACAGACCTCTCCATTTTGGGCAGATCGCAGAGCTTGTCGGAATCTCGAAAGAGGAGATAAGTGATCATAACCCTCAATATATAAATGAGATTATACCAGGTAATGCCAGAGGTAATATCTTGAGACTACCATACAATCACACAGCCTCGTTTATTGAAAAAGAGAGGGAGATATACACCTACAAAGACAGTCTATATTTTAACCCTATAGTATATAACGAGAGTAAGGCTGCCGTAACATCCCAGCGAGTGTCGGTGACTCATACGGTTAAATCCGGAGAGACTCTAAGCCATATTGCAGAGAAATACAAGGTTCGGGTGGCAGATATACAGGCCTGGAACGGCATACGAACCGTTATCCGACCTAAACAGAGACTTGTAATTTACACATCAAATGCTCCAAGAGCTACAGCAAGTTCTTCCACTTCAAACTCTGCAACAACTACAAAATCCGGGAAATTCGAAATGTACACTATAAAAAAAGGGGATACTCTCTGGGATATATCAAAAAGGTTTGAGGGGGTAAGTCTGGATGACATTATGAAATTAAACGGCTTTACCAAAAATAGCAAGATAATGCCGGGAGCCAAGATTAAGATAAGAGAGATTTAAAAGCTGTATTGCAACTGTAATTTGATTTCACCTTTTGAGGGGCCCTGAATTTTTTCGGGGCCCTCTCCTGTTATATCCCTGTCCAGATATCTTGTTGAGGAGTAGCGCAGCCAGAGATTGGTTCTCTCACCTATGCTCACCTTAAGGTTTGTGTAGTACCTTAACCCTTTTCCGTAAAGGGCCGTAGTCCGGAATTGGTATAGCACCTCCCTCTCGTAGCTGTAAATTCTGTTTTCCCAATGTTGAGCATTGAACCAGGCGCCTCTAAGAGACATATCTACTTTTTTGTTGAATAATTTTAATATAAGCTCATTATGAACATAAAATCCATATGTATCTCTGCTTTCGTTTTTAACTATAGAGATATCTGCTCTGGTGTGCATTGTGAAATTTTCTCCTCTGAAAATTTTTATATCTGCTCTAGCCTCTCTTTTTGTGCCCTTTAAGGCACCTCTGAGAGTAATATTAATCAATTTTTCAACAGTATAGTCACACATTAAAGAGAGTTTAAAATATCTCTCAGCCAACTCCCCTTTAAAGAATATTGTCATATTGTTTAAAGGTTTATGTTTTACCCCTGTTCCCAGACTCCAAACCCCCGAACCGCTTACTCCGGAGACATTGCTGTGCGGCGCTCTGTAGTGCTTCTCTGTTAACCTGGCTCTTAAAGATAGCTCCATCCCGCTTTTCATATTAATAATCAACCCTGCAACACCTCCCTTGGCAGAGCATCTATCAATGGCAATCTCTCCGTAAAAGAGAGATCTGCCTTTTATATATCTCCAGTCTGCACCTGCATTTGAGAGTAGTTTTGTACCCTGTATCTCTCTTAAGAGAAGTGCAGAATCTCTGCCTGTATAGGGATGTGATTTGAAATCTGAACTAACAGTAACTCCAACCTTTACTCTTCTTAAAGATAGGGCAAGATTAAAGGCAGCCATACTAACCCCCAGAGATCCTTTTCTCTCTATGGTTAACGGAGTATTGTGCAATCCGGTTTTAAGCAGAGAGGTATATCCGCTCTCGGTTAATCTGGCATCAACTCTCCTTGAAGATGCCATAATGCTAAAAGAGAGTGACCCTTTTGTCAAAGTAGCAGCAATGCCCTTATAGGCAGAATTTTCGTCAGCCGAGGCGTGTGGAGATACCCCTTGTTCCCGTTTCATATTTGCAACCGGTTCCCACGAGTACTCCGGAATAAAGGCGTTCCACATTACCATCCCCTGACCATATCTGGCAGTATATGAACCAACAACAAGTTTTTCAACTATTCCGATACTCTTTGCTGTTGCACTCCACGATATAAAGTCACACCCTCTCTCACCCGCATCCTTCTCTAGAGTAACCAGAGCAGAGATATTATTAGAGAGGGTATAACGGTACTGCCCGTATAGGTGTAGAGGGTTGCCGAGATATCTACTGTCGGGGTTCAACATATAATTTTCTCGAGTAATTGGCTTGTAGCCCTCCTTTGTTTGCGGAACTACAGCTCCCCTGATTATTATCTTAGATCTTCCGGGAAAATTATCTGAAATTTTGAATCCTGCGGAAAATAGGCATATGAATGGTTTAAGAATCTCCATCTTCTCCGAAGAGACTCCGGGGATTAGGAGTAACTCTGCAAAAGAGAGTATCTCTCCGTAATCTCTTATATATGTAGTTATTGCAACTATTTCAAAAGGGGTAAGGATTACGAGCTCCTCCAGAGAAGAGGGCTTTGCATTGTTGATATTAAGGGGTCTGGCTAAGAGGTTGTTGAAATAGTGAATCATCTCCCCAAGCGACTCCTCGTCCGTATCCTCCTCCTGCTCTCTGGAGGAGATAATCATCTCTACTATTCGTAATACAAAAGGATGTGAACCTCCCTCTGAATTATTCTGACAAAAAACACTTGTGGTATATATATACACCACAAATAATAAAATCACTCGCCTCATATCTCTCACACATATTAATAAGTTTTCAGATCTATAAAGACCTGGTTAATTGAACTCTAGTTGACCTTGAAAGGGTACTTAACCTCCTCCAACTCCTTGTTTGCACTCAATATTTTCAACGCCAGCTCCTCTTTAAAACTCAACATCTTTTGTAAAAGAGATTCATCTGAGGTTGCAAGTATCTGAAATGCTAAAATCCCGGCATTTCTGGCACCGTCCAGTGACATTGTTGCAACAGGAATTCCTGCCGGCATCTGAAGAATAGAGAGAACAGAGTCCCAGCCATCCATAGATATTGAGGATTTTACAGGAACCCCTATAACAGGCAGCGGAGTAAAGGCGGCAATAACACCAGGAAGATGAGCTGCACCACCCGCACCAGCTATGATAACCTTTATACCTCGTAAATGTGCCTCCTTGGCAAATTTGGCCACCTGCTCAGGAACTCTGTGTGCAGAGAGTGCATTGATTTCAAAGGGTATCTCCATATCATTGAGAAATTGTGCGGCCTGCTTCATCACCGGAAGATCCGAGGTGCTGCCCATTATAATACTAACTAGTGGATTCATCGTTTTTTATACAAAATTGGTTTGGACAAAAATAATGATTAATTTCGCCGTCACAAATAATTTGAGTATGGAGCGAATAAAATTACACGACAAACACTTCAGGCTTTTTATCCCCAATAAAAAAATTGTTGAGGCTATCGGTGAAGTTGCCGGGGTACTCAACGATGAGTACAGAGAGAGAGAGGCTCCGCTTTTCCTTTCGGTGCTAAACGGATCCTTTA
>JAUYTH010000328.1 GCA_030695165.1 Bacteroidales bacterium | reverse complement strand
TGAAGTAAATGAGGAGCTTCAAAAAAAAGATTACAAAAACCTGAGAGACGAAATGTATGCCAGCCGCGCCGAATAATATTCAAGGGGTTTTACTCGATGTGAATGTTTGCATTGATATCATTGTAAATCGCTCCCTTTCGCCCGAAACCAAAAAATCAAATCAGATTTACCGGTATATCGACCGGTAGATTTTATTGCCCTCAGAGCCGGGTACTCTAAATATGGAAATCCTGAAAAGAGCTTTGGCTATGAAATGGAGTACATTTCGGGAGGAGTCGGGTTCACTTCCAAAGCGGGGACTTTCCTGGATTTTGGCTTCCAGAAGCTACTCCAAAACAGTGAATCATTCTCTCTATATTCCGATTACACCAACCATACTGCACCTGTTGGAAATATAGATATTTCGGGATGGAAATTCCTAATGACTCTGGGATTTAGATTTTAGAGAAAATACTTAGATTCCGGCCCCTCATTAAAGAGTAGGTCAATAACAGAAAGATTGGCAAAAAAACCGAATTTATGGGCGAATACCTGATGGTATCGCCCTTTTTCATTTAACTCGGCAAAAGGAGAGACTCTTTTTGGATGGATAGTCTCTCTGAAATCACTAATAATAGCTCTTTTAAGATCGCTCTTATTTAAAAACTCGTCGGTAAGATCGATTTTAGCAGGCAGATCCAAAAGATCCAGCAAACACTTTGTCAAATCTTTATTAAACTCAAACAGATATTCATACTCTCTGCTGTAAAAGGGGAGAAGGTCCTGCTGATAGTGTTCAAAATAGGGCGAGGATCTGTAGGCAGATACTATTGCTCGCCAGTGCTGACTCTGCCACCTCTTAGAGTTGTCAACCCTTATCTCTTTAACCGGGATAGAAAATCCTTCACTTCTGACAATGGGAATATGTAAAGATAGAGGGCCGTTGGCGCTATAAATGCGGCAACGGCTCCTGTATGACTGTTTCTGATAGTTTTCCCACTGTTCAATTTTCCAATCTGCAAAAGAGTTTATCACCCGGAAGTAGTCTGTCGGAGGAAGATACGCAGTGGAGAGAAGGGCTAAACTACTCATCTATAGATTTACCGCCACCTCTGATTATTCCTCTTTTTGATGACCTGATGAAATCTA
>JAUYTH010000327.1 GCA_030695165.1 Bacteroidales bacterium | reverse complement strand
TTAAAATGAAAAGAAAATTCACATTCTTCGGTATTTGTGTGCTTTTATGCACGCTTATGATCTCATTGGGATCTTGCCAAAAGGATTATTCTGAAGACATTCAAAAACTTCAGGATGAGATCAACGCCAACAAAACAGCTATAGCTGCTCTTAACCAGGCTATTGCTGCCGGCAAACTTATTAAAACCGTTGCTACTGTTACAGGTGGTTTTCAGATTACTTTCTCTGACAACACAACTATAACAATTAACCACGGAGCAACCGGAGCAACTGGAGCAACCGGAGCAACCGGAGCAGCCGGAGCAGTCGGAGCAACTGGTTTCACACCGATAATTGGTATTGACGCTCAAGGTTACTGGACTGTTCAAACCTCAGCTACAGGTACAGCAACCCGTATCCTTGTAGGTGGCAACCCAATTTTTGCTAAATTTACTACAGACCAATTTGGTGCAAATGCTCAAGGTTTCATCACTATCAACGGTGTTGCGACTACAGTTTATGTTCCTCAAATTGCTTATGTAGCTTCAGCTAACAAGCTTCTCATCACTGTGAAGAATGCAGACGGAACTTTCTCAGGTTTTTATGTTCCTGTTGTTGACGAGAACGCAAGTCTATTCTTCCAGAATGACCTAGTAAGCGTACTTTCTCCAATTGGTGAAACTAAAACTGTTATTAGTTATAGCCAAGTTCCTGCAGACAATGCAGGTGGATGGGCAGTTATAACTCTAGCTGGTACTGAAGCCGCTGCTGACGCAGCTATTGCTTGGGCAGGTGTCTCTTACAATGGAAAATTGAAATCTGGTGGAAATATGCCAATTATTCTTAATCCTGCAAACGTAAGCACAACCGGATATGTATTTGAGGTTATCAAACAAGATGGTACCCTTTTTGGTTTACAGCCAAAAACTGTTTCAGCTGGTTTTAATGGTGCTTTTTCAAACTTTGCAGTTGGAACATCGAATGGCTTGTATACGCTTGCTTTTGATCCAACAATGGCCGAAATATCACCTTTTAATAACACTACTACTACTCAACTGGCTGTTCGTGCAGTTAAAAACGGTCGTGAAGTTATTTCAGGATATCAGTATGCGATTAAGGTTCAGCAAGAAGTTGCAACATTAGCTAGTGCAAAAACAACTTTGAACGCTATAACTGGAACTCCAGCAGGTGACACAACTACCACTGCTGGAAGAGTAACTGCTTACTATCCAATAGGATCATCAATTAATATATTTAACTTCTATGAAAGATACAATTTGGGTGCAGGCGTTCCTCGTCGTGCATTACTGAATTCTGATTTCTTTAAATCTGTTATAGAGAAAGATGCAGCATCTATTAACTCAGATCTGCAAAGTTATATTGGTTATGATGGAACAACTGTTTCAACGGCTGCTCCAACTCTAACTACTATCACAAATATCAACGATAAAAAGATGAACTTTAACATTAGAACATTCGACTGGGTTGGTGCTTACAGAGTAACTCCTGTTGATATTCTTTTCTACGGTCAACTTAAAACTGCAACTGTTCCTACCCTTGCTGGAGTTGCTCACGAATTGACAGCTTCTGTTGTAGCCGGTGCAGATCAGAAAACAACCACTCTGACTCCAATGTTTGATGCTTTGCAATTAGAAGGAAAAACTGAACTTTGGAGAAATCAGGCAAATAATGTTCAAGTTACATTTACTAACTCTTCCAATGTTGCAAATGCACTTGCCGGAGTAAAAGTTGAATTTTTGGATGCAACTAATACAGTGATTGTAGCTGACTCTTATGTTGATGCTCCAGCTACAAACAGACCAATGATTTCAACTACAGCAAAAGTAAAAGAGATTAGACATATTCGTTTGACATTTGATGAGGCTGTTGTTAACCCTGGTAGTTACATTGGTGTTCTTTCATATACAGATCTACGTCCATATGCAAGACGCGCTACTGACCTTATGACTGTTAAGTTTAATGTAACAATCACTGTTCCTTCAACATCTATTGATGCTATCATTGAAAAGATGAAGATGCATAAAGCTAATCTATTTGATGCAAACAACAAACTGATAATTTACGGAACAGCACCTGCTGGAAGCCTTGTACAATTAGCGGCAGCAGACCTTTATGACCTAAGCAATGCTTATGTTCACCTGAATACACCTGCTGAAGTTCCTTATCTATGGGCATTCGATAAAACAGCTCCAGCTGCTCCAGTTGTTGATCCTATGTCAACTGTAATTAGAAAAGAGAGATTCAATGTTCTACCAACTACAATGTACAGAGACTACTCAGTTAAATTAACTTATAGTCACTTTAACAATCCAAATCTTAAGAGGGACGTTGAAACTATTACTGTAGTTGCTCAAAGTGCAATCAGAGAAGGTAGTATTACTATCTTAACTCCTCTACCTGCAGTTGGGCCGGCAACATTACAAGTTCTCAATGGTGATCTGGTTACTACTAGAAAAGTATCTGATTATTTAAGAGCAAATGACTATTTAGGTAATAATCTAAATGCATTCACTGGTGTAATGGATACAAGGATTGCAATGAGTCTTGTTCCTAGACCACTTGTTTCTGTAAAGAACAATGCTATTGATGGTACAACTACTTATTCACACCTTATAAGTGTAACAAGAGACGGTGTGAATAACGAATGGTATATAACTGCAACTAACAATGTATCAACTATTACAGTAGATACTGAAGTTCCTCTTACTTTGGAAATTACTGATCTTTACGGTCAGATTCTTAAGAAGGAATTCAAGGTACTTGTTAAGAAAAACAGCTAATTTATTGTTCTAAATATTAAAGAGGCGCAGCAATGCGCCTCTTTTTTTGTTCCCAACATTGGTCTAACTAAATTAAAATATTCACGAAAGTTTTCTATATTTAAATAATAATAGAAACACAAAATTATGGAGAGGTTAATAACACACAACACAGATACAAAACGCTTTGAAACCATCGAGGATGGAATTACTGGATATGTAGAGTATGAAAATTACGAAGGTGGCCTGGATCTGACCCATACCATTGTGCCGAAAGCTATAGGCGGCAGAGGGGTTGCAGCAGACCTGGTAAAATATGTTCTTGATTATGCTGCCCAAAACAGCCTCAAAGTTAAACCCACCTGCTCATATGTAAAGGTCTATATAGATAGACATAAAGAGCAGTATGGACACCTGGAGGATACTATAGAGAGTAAATTTCCCACTATTGAGGGTGGCATTGGTAGTGCTTGTGGCATAAAAAAGTAGATCACTATTATGAATTTCAACGATACCAAAACGGCATTCTCTATGAAGAGTATGACCGATTTACGCAATGCTCAGATGCTCTTTACCGCAATTCAGAGCCCCGGCTTGGTAAAAGTGATCAAACACATTACAAATCTTGCGCTCAAAGTTAATCTCCCAGTTGCCTGGATTGTTAAACCTACCCTTTACAGACAGTTTGTGGGAGGGGAGAGCCTGGAGCAGTGTGCAAAAACTGTAGATATGCTCAAAGAGTATAACATACAATCTGTTTTAGACTACTCTGCGGAGGGGGGCTCTGCTATTGAAGATGTTAGCAGGGCCTTTAATGAGACAATAAGATCTATAGAGTATGCAAAGGGAAAGAACAATATAGCATACACGGTATTCAAGCCAACAGCAATGGTAATAGGGTCTGTTTTGACAAAGGCCTCCAATGATATAAACACCCTTAATGAGGTAGAGAGGGCAGAGCTTGAGAACTTTAAGACAAGGGTAACTCAGCTTTGCCAAAGGGCATATGATAACGATGTACGAATCCTTATAGATGCAGAGCACTATGCCACTCAAGGGATAATTGATAGTGTTGCAGAGATGGTAATGCGCAAGTTCAACAATAAAAGGGCAATCGTCTTCCAGACCCTTCAGATGTATCGTAGAGATAGGCTGGATTACCTGAAATACCTTTATGACGATGCTAAAGAGTACAACTACATTCCGGGAATAAAGTTTGTCAGAGGGGCCTATATGGACGAAGAGCGTGCATTGGCAGCCCAATATGGCTACCCGGATCCTATCCATCCCGATAAATACTCTACAGACAAATGTTACGACAGCGGTCTTAAGTTTGTTATGGAGAAGATAGAGAGTTTTGAGCTATTCAGCGGTACCCACAACTACCAAAGCAATATGCTCCTTGCAGATCTTATTGACGCAAAAGGGTTGAGAAGGGACGACCAAAGAGTATTCTTTTCACAGCTTTACGGTATGAGCGACAACATCTCATTTACTCTCGCCGGTGAAGGGTTTAATGTGTGCAAGTATGTTCCTTATGCACCTGTAAAAGAGGTTCTTCCTTACCTGCTCAGGAGAGCAGAGGAGAACACATCTATGGCAGGACAGACAGGACGCGAACTGGAGCTCATACGGGCCGAGATTGCAAGAAGGAGGGATAGAGCTCATCTCTAACCCATTTATACCCCGGCTCTATAACAAGGATTTTTTCATAAAGCGTTTTAGCCTTAGATCTGTTGCCTGCACTCTCGTAGGCTCTTGCGACAGCAGTGAGTAGCGAAAGGTAGTGCCAGTTATCTCTTGTATCTCCGGCTTTTTCTATCTGCTCAATAGCTTTTTCATAATAGCTTATTCCCTCTTTTTTATCTCCTCCTACCATTGAAGGGCTGTAGTAGAGCACATTACCTCTCTCAGTAAGAGCCTGTACATTTGACGGATCTATTGAGTAGGCCTTTTTTGCAAGATTCATACTCTGAATCCCAAGGGTGATAGCCTTGAAGTTACTTATACCTATACGAAACCCTTTAAAGGCAGCCTTGTATGCCAGCCAGGTTGCACTTTGCGGGTAGCGATCCAGATACTCCTCAATTATATCCTCCCCTTTTTTGGTGTATAGAGTTGCGTTTTTGTTATCTTTCACAGAGATAAGATAACCTATAAGGCCGTAGTAGTAGTTTACCAACTCCCGTTTTAGAACAGAATTTGATTTTGTACCCGCTTCAACCTCTTTAACAACCTCCTGCCAACCTCTCATATTACCGTTTATATAGCAGTTGTATATCTTTTGTCTGTAATTATCTCCCTGTGAATAGGCGATTGCAGATGTAAAGAGAGACAATAAGATAAGGGTAAAAATCGCCTTTAGTAGATATTCCTTCCTTTCCATATCTGAATTTTATGATGTCGGTTCTTTATAGCCCTTAGGGTGATCTTTAGGAATATAATCTGCTGATGAAGCATATACTTAAGGTTATCCCTGTAACTCTGTTCACTGGCAACAGAGACAAACAGTCGAATAAGGACAGCTGCAGCCAGGGAGAGAAACGCCCATTCAACTCCGTTCATAAAGAGAACTAGCAAAGGGGTGAATGTTGTTAGAAAAGCAAAGAGCAGTGTAGCAAAAACAGAGTTGCCAAAAAAGTGAAAAACGTTCTTTGAGAAGCCGTTTATGGCATCCTCCAGATTGTCGTACATCATACACCTTACGGAGTCATTTCCGGTTAATGTGACTGTTCTCTCTTTTCGCTTTTTATAGTACCGGCTTATCTCAATATCTTCTGCCCGGCTCATTCTAAACTCTTTGTGTGGTTGCAGATCTCTGTATACACTCGCTTTAAAGAGCATAAACTGCCCGTTTGCTGCCGAAAAAGAGCTCCAGCTGCAGTATCTTACTAGCGGCAAGGGGAGCAGAGATAACAGAATCCAGTTCATAACAGGGGTTACTATCTTGCTTTGATAGTTGGGTAGAATCTGCTTTGGAAATACCGAAAGCAGCGATAGCCCCTCTTTAATTGCATAAGGGAGGTAGCTCTCGGCTATTCCGTTACCTATTCTCACATCTGCATCCAAAAACAGGAGATAATCTCCGCTTGCAAACTGAGCAAGGGTGTGGCAGGCATTACTCTTTCCGAGCCAACCATCCGGAAGCTGCTCCAGAGAGTTATCTATCAGCCTTAACCCCGGAATCCTGGATGCGAAGCTCTCTACAATATCGGCTGTTTTATCTGAGGAGTTGTCGTTAAAGACTATCACCTCCATTGGTTTGAATTTGAGATCTTCAATATCTTCCAGCAGCTTCCCTATGTTAAGCTCCTCATCCCTTGCCGGAATCAGAATTGACCAACTCTGGTCTCTCCTTTGCCCGTTTGCAAGCTTTTCTGAACCCCAACCGGATACCCTTCCTTTACGAAATGTATAATCTATCCATCTCTTCCATAGTAGGTTGACCAATGAGACAACAAGCCGGAGAGAGAGGATAGACAAAAGTATATATCCAATAACTTCAGGTAAAAGCTCTGTTATATTATTCATACATTTCGGGGTTAATATTTACCTCTTTGGACTCTGCTCTCTCGCACTCCATACACTCCTGCGAAAATAGGTTATATGCCTGTTCAATATCTGAAATCTTAAAATTATTTGATATGTAGGGTTTGTAGTACATTGTAAGAGTCGGTTTTTTATCCGAAAAGAAGTTCAAAAGATTAATATTAAAATAGATATCAACATCTTTTGACTGCGAGATTATGTACTCTACACCCTTTTCAAACTTAAACGGGTAAGTGTAGAGAGATTGAATCTTACCCTGAGGGAAGATGAGCAGCATATTTTTGCAATCTTTAAGAATCTCGCAGCTGTATTTGAGCGACTCAACCACCCCTTTTCTACCTTTATCAATTGAGAAGGTGCCTCCATACCTCAGAAATTTGCGATTAACCAGCTGCTCGTAGAGCATCATAATATGAACTCTTCGTTTAAATACCTCTCTGTTTAAAATAAGGTGGATAAATCCATCCCAAAATGAAAAGTGGTTGGAGATAAGGATTATAGATCTACCGGGGGAGATAGCCTTACCTTCACTCTCAGCACCCATATTTGCAAAGCGGATCTCTTTATATAGAGAGCGAAGATGAAATTTTGCATAGAGAACAAAAAACCACTCCCAGATTTTTCTATGTTGTGCTTTTATCAATTTTTTTTATATCTATTAGTTTAAATATAAGGCAATTTGCCAATAGAGATAAATTGTTAAAAAGAAGACTATCTGGCATATAAATAGTGCGATTGCAGGCCTGCCAATAGGCTTGATCTT
>JAUYTH010000314.1 GCA_030695165.1 Bacteroidales bacterium | reverse complement strand
AGAATATGCTCCTGAGCACCTCTGCCAATACCTACCATTAGAGCTGTTGGGGTTGCCAGACCCAGTGCGCAAGGGCAGGCAATTACCAGAACCGAGACTGCAGAGAGTATAGCTTTGGCAAACATGCCACTCCCTCCTATAACCAGCCATAAGATAAGTGTCAATAGAGAGATCCCAATTACAACCGGAACAAACACTGCAGCAATTTTATCTGCAATTCTCTGCACCGGAGCTTTGCTCCCCTGAGCCTCCTTAACCATCTTGATAATTTGTGCAAGAAGGGTATCTCCACCCACTTTTGTAGCTGTAAAGAGAAAAGTGCCTCTTTGGTTAATAGTTCCGGCCAAAACTTTATCGCCCTCTCTCTTCTCTACTGCAATTGGCTCTCCGGATATCATACTCTCATCTACAAAAGAGCTTCCCTCCTTTACAACTCCATCTACCGGAATCTTCTCCCCCGGCTTTACGCTGATAATATCACCCACTACCAGAGAAGATATTGAGAGCACAAAAGGCTCTTTGTTGCGTATTACGGTTGCCTCTTTTGGTTGCAGACCCATCAGCTTTTTGATTGAAGATGTGGTGCTCCCCTTTGCCCTCTCTTCAAGAAGTTTCCCCAAAAGCACAAAGGCTATTATCATAGTTGCAGCTTCAAAATAGACCATCGGCTCAACTCCTCTCTCCAGCCAGAACTTGGGAAAAAATGTATTAAATAGGCTAAAAATAAAGGCTATTGAGGTGCTCATTGCAACCAGAGTATCCATATTTGCACTCCCATTAACAACCGATCTCCATCCGTTTATAAAGAAGTCTCTGCCAAAGATGAATAGCACAGGGAGAGTAAGCAACATCATTGGAATATTGAGATAGTGATGGTGCATAAAGAACATTGAGACCACCATTATCGGGATAGAGAAGAGCCAGGCCAGAATTGTGTTCCGTTTTAGCTTTTGGTACTGTTTTACACCCTCCTGTTGCTGTTTATCTATGGCAGCATCTCCCTCTTCAATGATCATATCAAAACCAATCTCCTGGAGAGATTGTTTGAGTTTTAGCGGGGTTACACTCTCTCCTTCAAACTCTACCATAACACTTTTGTCTGCAAAATTCACTGCAGCACTTTTGACACCGGATAGAGTACCAAGCCTCTTCTCAACTCCCATAGCACACGAAGCGCAGCTCATACCCGAGACCGGGAAGCTGCGTTTAGTTTGCAGATCTCTTTTTTCACCCATATCTATAATAGTATTGTACCTAAACAATCATTTATAAGTATGGGTTCAATCTGCGGGACTATATTTGTTTTTGGAATCGAGTTATACTTGCCATCCAAAAGGGTGGGGAGCAAGTTTATTTGCAGCAAAGGGGTGGTAATCTCCCTTAAGCCCTACTGGAGTAGCATTGCGAATATCATAAACTATCTGGATAGATTTGCGGGCCTCTTTTATTCCAAATCCTACTCCTTTTAAGATGTTTTTATAAGATTCAGTGTGTAGGTCTGCAAAACCGTCGGTGAACTCAATCTCTGTTCCCTCCAGATTAAACGAACGATAAATTCTCTGACCCTTTGCCAGTATCTCGGCAGGGAGAGTATCTGCATTTATACTTAGGAAATAGCGTACTCTGGCCCTTTCAAACTCGATATATCCGGCCACTCTGTCGTGGCTCTTTACATTTACAACACTCTTTTTAACCTCTCCAAAGATCCAGTAGAGCATATCGTAAAAGTGAATTCCTATGTTTGTAGCGATTCCTCCGCTCCTGTTTACATCGCCTTTCCAGCTGGTAAAAAACCAGTTACCACGTGAGGTTATATAAGTTAGATCCATCTCGTAGATCTTATCTTTTGGACCGCTCTCTACAAGATTTTTAAGATCAATTATAGATTGATGATATCTCATCTGAAGAATTGTGAAGACCTTTTTACCGCTGTCGCTCTCTGCTTTTTCCAACGCATCTAAGTTCCAGGGGTTTAACACAAGAGGTTTTTCGGAAATAACATTGGCACCAAGCTTAAGACCGTATCTTATATGTGCATCGTGCATATAATCCGGAGAGCAAACCGAGAGAAAATCGACCCCACTGCCATCGCTTTTTAGCCTTGACAAATGTCTGTCAAAGAGCTCAAACTCTTTAAAAAAAGAGCAGTCCGGAAAGAAGCTGTCCATAAGCCCAACGCTGTCAAAAGGGTCAACAGCCGCTACCAGATTATTTCCTGTCTCTTTTATTGCCTTTAGGTGGCGCGGAGCAATATATCCAGCTGCTCCCATCAGGGCAAATTGTTTCACTTTTTCCAATTTATTATAATTTTTCTAATAACCTTTTAATGTCTTCTTTAATCTGTTACTCAACTGCAAATTACCAGCCAAAAGGGTGTGGTCTCTGCTCAAGCACCGCAAATGGGTGATAATCTCCGGTGAGCCCTACAGGTTTAGAGTGTCTTATATTGTGAACAATCTCTATTGAATTTCTTGCCTCTTCAAGGCCAAAGCCTTTACCTTCAAGGATTTTTCTGTATGACTCTGTGTGGAGCTCTGTAAAACCTTCAGAAAACTCTACCTCGGTGCCCTCCATCAAAAGAGAGCGATAGGTTCTCTTCCCGTCATCTTTTGCTTGCTGTGGCAGCGTGTCGTAGTTTATGCTAAGGAAGTATCTTACTCTTGCACGCTCAAACTCCAGATAGCCTGAGACTCTGTCGTGGGATGCTATATGCACTATATTCCTCTTAGCAGCTCCAAAAACCCAGGATAGCATATCGTAGAAGTGTACCCCGATATTTGTGGCAACACCGCCACTCTTGTGTACATCGCCTTTCCAACTCGTATAGTACCAGTTTCCTCTTGATGTTATATAGGTAAGGTCTACATCATAAATTTTATTGGCAGGACCATCCTCCACTCTCTTTTTTAGAGCAATTATTGCATCGTGAAGCCTGAGTTGAAGGATGTTATAGACTCTTTTGCCTGTCTCCTTCTCAACCTTCATTAGTGCATCTATGTTTGCCGGGTTAAGAACCAGAGGCTTTTCACAAATTACATCTGCACCTGCCCTTAGCCCGAAACGTATATGAGCATCGTGCAGATAGTTTGGAGTTGATATTGAGACATAATCTACCTTCCCGCAACAACTGTTATCTCTGTTTTTAATGGCAAGGTTAGCCATTTTTGTAATATGACGCTCAAATAACTCATACTGGGTAAAGAATGAACAATCCGGGAAAAATGAGTCAATAATACCCACTGAATCAAAAACATCGTATGCAGCGCAAAGGTCGTTTCCGGTATCTTTTATCGCCTTCATATGTCTTGGTGCTATGTATCCGGCAGCGCCTATCAGAGCAAAGTTTTTCACTGGTTGTCTTTT
>JAUYTH010000302.1 GCA_030695165.1 Bacteroidales bacterium | reverse complement strand
TCACCGATTGAGATGAGAACCAATGACTCAAAATTGCAAAACTGTGTCATCTCGGGAGTTAATACCAAAGAGGATGATTCAACTGATAATAAATGGGTATCAATATATGGTCAAAGAAATACAGTTGAACACTGCTCCTTTATAGACAAAAAAAATATTGGTTGTCTGCTGGTAATATGGATGGAGAGTGGTATTATTCCCCGACATAAGATTTTAAACAACTACTTTTCAAGACCAACTACTCTTCTGGAGAGTGATGGAAGCAAGAAAAACGGACAGGAGTGCATAAGAATCGGAACCAGCGATTATTCTCTTAACAGGGCAGAATGTCTTGTTGCAAACAACACTTTTTACAGATGCGACGCAGAGATAGAGGCTATATCAAATAAGAGTTGTTTTAACAAGTTCTCAAATAATCTCTTTCTGGAGAGTCAGGGCGCTCTAACTTTAAGACACGGAAACAACTCTTTGGTTGAGGGGAATTTCTTCATTGGCAATAACAGAGAGGGAACGGCCGGTATTAGAGTCATCGGAGATCACCAGATTTTAAAGAATAACTATTTTGAAAATATTCGCGGAAGCAATTATCAGGCTGCAATTTGTCTGATTCAGGGAGTGGTCAACTCACCGCTAAATAGGTACTTTCAGGTAAAAGATTGCAGAGTTGAGGGAAACATAATCAAAAACTGTTATAACGGTATAGTAATTAGCTATGGATCTTCCGAAGATCAGTCACTTCCGGTGATATCTACTGAGATAGTTCAGAATACAATCTATAACGACAGCCAATCCAACTACTCAATAGTTTGGATTGATACACCTCAAACGCCGGATGTAGCTTTTATTAACAATACCATCTATGGCGGAAAAACAAAGAATTTTGACTCCAAACTCTCACCACAGACCACAACCAGGCCATCAATCAGTGATGTGTCAAATATTTGGCTTGCAATTAAGAGTAATAGTGGAGCAGAGTGGTATAAGAAATGAGTATTATAAATATAAAAACGATTGATTTATGAAATCAAAATGCGAAGTGAGATATGCGTCACACCCAAACGATGTAAAGAGTTATGACACAACAAAAATAAGAGAGCATTTTTTGGTTGAGAAGTTGTTTGTTGATGATGAACTGAACATAACCTACTCTATGGTTGACAGAATGGTCGCCGGAGGTGCAATGCCGGTTAAAGAGAGTATTGAGCTGGAGGCGTTACCAATATTTAAGGCAGATTATTTCACATCCAGAAGAGAGTTAGGCGTAGTAAACATAGGAGGTGAGGGAGTTATCTCTGTTGGAGATGATGTTTACACTTTAAACTATAAGGAGGCTCTCTACATAGGGAGGGGAGATAAAAAAATAGTTTTTAGCAGTAAAGACTCCAATAACCCGGCAAAATTCTATTTCAACTCTGTTCCTGCACACGCTAGCTATCCAGATAAACTGATTACAAGGAGAGATGCGATTGTTATTGAGCTCGGCAAACAAGAGGAGTGCAACAGGAGAGTTCTTAATAAGCTTATTGTTTCCGAAACTGTGCAAACTTGTCAGCTTCAGTTGGGTATGACAGAATTACTATCCGGAAGTGTATGGAATACAATGCCGGCTCATACTCACGAAAGGAGAATGGAGGTATATTTCTACTTTGAAGTTCCTCAGGGTCAGTCTGTATGCCATTTTATGGGAGAGCCAAATGAGACAAGACATATTTGGATATCCAATGAACAGGCAGTAATATCTCCGGTTTGGAGCATTCATAGTGCTTGTGCAACAAGTAACTACACATTTATTTGGGGAATGGGAGGCGAAAATTCAGACTATACAGATATGAAACCGGCCCCTACGGCAGAGTTAAGATAAAAATAGGAGTATGAACAATCTTTTTTCACTTGAAGGAAAAGTCGCTCTTGTAACAGGAGCCTCCTACGGTATAGGTTTTTCACTGGCAGTTGCATTAGCACAGGCAGGGGCAAAAATAGTTTTCAACGACATTAATAAAGAGCTTGTAGATTCGGGGCTGAGAGAGTACAAAAAGCTTGGAATCGAGGCTGCAGGCTATGTTTTTGATGTTACCGACGAAGAGCTGGTTAATAAAACAGTTGCTCAAATTGAGCTTGAGGTTGGTATTATAGATATATTGGTTAACAATGCAGGAATTATAAAGCGTATTCCTATGCACGAGATGAGTGCAGCCGAATTCAGGCAGGTAATAGATATTGATCTAAACGCTCCTTTTATAATTGCAAAAGCTGTTATACCATCAATGATTAAAAAGGGGGGAGGTAAGATAATTAACATATGCTCTATGATGAGTGAACTTGGCAGAGAGACTGTAAGCGCATATGCTGCTGCCAAGGGTGGTCTTAAAATGCTCACAAAGAATATTGCATCGGAGTACGGTTCGTTCAACATCCAGTGTAACGGTCTGGGGCCAGGGTATATAGCAACTCCTCAAACAGCCCCACTACGTGAAGAGGGACACCCATTTAACTCTTTTATAATCTCAAAAACACCGGCTGCTCGCTGGGGTACAACCGAAGATTTGCAGGGACCTGCCGTTTTTCTTGCATCAGCAGCATCAGATTTTGTAAATGGACACATACTATATGTAGACGGAGGAATTTTAGCCTATATAGGAAGACAACCTTAGTTAATTATGAGAAGAGCAATATTTATATTAACAACACTCTTTATTGCATTTACACTTAATTTGAGTGCAAAGAGCCTAAGCGTAACTCTTACAGATTTAGGGTCCAAACTTATTCACTCTCTACCCGGAGACACTCTTATAGTAGAGCCGGGAATTTATAAAGATATCAAAGTTGAGTTAAAAGCTTTTGGAACAAAAGATAATCCAATAGTTATACGATGTGCCAAACCGGGTGATGTTATAATCACAGGTCACTCATCTCTAAAACTTGCCGGCGAATGGGTTGAGATAGATGGTCTCTTTTTCCGTGACGGAACACCCCCTGCAGGGAGTTCGGTGATTGAGTACAGATTAGGTGATGATGTGGCAAATAACTGCAGAGTCACAAATTGTGTGGTTGACTCTTTTAACCCCTCCGGGAGAGAGACACAGTACAGCTATGTCTTACTTTTTGGAAGGAATAACAGATTTGACCATAACTCGCTTCTAAATAAACTTAACCTTGGTGTTACACTTATTGTAATGCTTAATCAGGAGAGAGACCAGCAAAATTTCCACAGAATAGACCATAACTATTTTGGGCCAAGGCCTGTCTTCGGCTCTAACGGAGCCGAAACCATAAGGGTAGGAACAGCGACACAAGCGTTGCAATCTTCCAATACAATTATAGAATATAACTACTTTGACAGATGCAACGGAGAGGTTGAGGTTATCTCTATAAAATCCAGCGATAATATTATTAGATATAATTATTTTAATGAATCTCAAGGAGTATTGGCTTTAAGGCACGGTGATAGAAACATTGCTCACAATAATTTCTTTGACGGAAAAGGTGTCAGGAACACAGGAGGGATAAGAGTTATAAACGCATCTCACAAAATATTTAACAACACATTTTACCGCTTGAAAGGGGAGAGATTCTTTGCGGCACTTGCTGTAATGAATGCAGTTCCAAACTCACTGCCAAACAGATATTGTCTGGTTGAGAATGTAGATATCAACGGAAATAGTTTTATAGATTGTGACCATATCTCCTTTGGAGTAGGAAGTGATCAGGAGAGAACCCTGGAGCCCTCCGATGTAAGATTCTTCTCAAACAGAATTATAAATAGTCATATATCCTACCCTTATGAAGAGATATCCTCGGTTAAGGGTTTTGTTTTTACAGATAACAGCGTTAAACTTAAAAAGGGGGCAAAACTCCCATCCGGTTTTATATCTGATGAATCACTCAATGAGAGTAAACTCCTGGAGAGTATACCAGTTAAAAGAGAAGAGTGTGGTGTGAGCTGGACTCTCAACAGTTCCTTGAATACACCTGAGTTATCTAATAGACGAATTGCTGTTAATCCCGGGCAGGACAATATCTTAAAAGCAATTTCACAAGCATCTGCAGGAGATGTTATTGAGCTGACATCAGAGGGAGACTATCCGGTATCCGGGGATATCTTTATCGATTTCCCGCTTACAATAAAAGCCTCTTCCGGCCTAAAGTCAAGACCGGTAATCCGTTATAATGGAACCAAACAGGGCAATATTATCACAATAAGAGACTCTGGAGAGCTCACCATAACAGGTGTTGCACTAAACGGGATGAGTGAGCCGGGTAAAGCGACTGCAGGGTCAGGAATATCCACAGCATCTACAATGATTGAATCATATCTGCTTGTTATAGACAGTTGTGAATTTTTTGATTTTCCGGAGGGTAACACTGTTCCTGTAAGAGGTTTGAAAAACACATTTTCACAAAAAATCATAATCAAAAACTCTCTCTTTAGGGCAATATCTGCAGATGCAATCAATTATGCAGGAGAGAGGGATGATGCCGGTAAATATAATGTAGAGGAGCTCATAATTGAGAATTGCTCCTTTAACAGAATCCTGGGGTTGGGAGTCAATGTTTACAGAGGTGGCAGTGACGAAAGTACAGCAGGCCCAATTGTAAATATCTCCAACTGTTCTTTTGAAGATGTTTGCAATAAAGAGAGAGGCTCTGTTATGAGGCTGATAGGCCCTCAGGTGCTAAATGTTTCGGGTTGTAATTTCAGCAATAGCGGAAGAGCCGGCTTCTCTATAAGACTTGATGAGGCAACGTTTGAAAAGGTTAAAATCCTTAACTGTAATTTTTGGAACTCCGGTAAAATCTTATCAATGACAGGAAAAGTGGTTGAAGGAGAGATGTTAAACGAGAAACCGCAATATATTGACGCAGATAGATTTGACTACAGGTCCCATAAATCGAGCAAATTATATACTAAAAATATTGGAGTAAGATAAAATGAAACTATTCTCTGTTATACTATCTCTGATTCTCCTTACAGGAGTTGTTCAGGCTAAGGAGTACCCATCTCTGATGATGACAAAAAGAGGGATGGAGCAGATGAAAAAGGGGTTAGGAAGTTATCCTGCCTTTGACGCCTCTGTAGATCAGACCAGAGCAAAGGCAGATATTGCCGTCAATTCACCTGTAGTGGTTCCTATACCAAAAGATGGGGGAGGGGGAGCTACCCACGAAAAACATAAAGATAACTACTACTCTATGTACTACTGCGGTATAATGTACCAGATTACAGGAGAGAAAAAATATGCTGCTTTTGTTGCAAAGATGTTGGATGAGTATCTGAAGCTCTATCCTACTCTGGATTACCATCCGGTTAAAATGTCATCTACCCCCGGAAGGATATTCTGGCAAACTCTAAACGATTTTGTATGGCTTGTTCACACCTCGGTTGCATATGATTGCATTTATGAATATCTGCCAAAAGAGAAAAGAGAGGAGCTCAATAGTAAGCTCTTTAAGCCTATGGCAAAATTCATAATGGATGGCAGCGATGTAAACAATAAAACATTCAATAAGATGCATAACCATGGTACCTGGGCTTGTGCTGCTGTTGGAATGATTGGGTATGTTATGGATGATAAGGAGCTTATAAAAAAGGCCCTTTTCGGAAGCGATCTCTCGGGTAGAAATGGCGGATATATGCAGCAGCTGGAGGAGCTCTTTTCACCGGATGGATATTTCACCGAAGGTGCATATTATCAAAGATATGCAATTTGGCCTTTTATCATTTTTGCTCAGGCAATTAACAATAACGAACCGGAAAGAGAGATATTTTTATACAGAGACGCAATTCTAAAGAGAGCGGTTACAACCCTCACTCAGATGACATATAACGGATACTTCTTTACAATAAACGATGCGCTCACAAAAGGACTTAGCGCACAAGAGCTTGTTTTTGCAGTTAATATCTCTTACACTGCAGATAATTCCCAAAAGCACCTTTTATCAATCTCAAAAAATTTCCAGAGCTTTCTCCTCCCGACAGATGCAGGATTTGCAGTTGCCAGAGATATTGCCAAGGGAGAGGATAAAGAGTTTACTCTTAAAAGTCAGCTTCTTAGAGATGGAAGTGATGGTACAAAAGGTGGCTTAGCAATATTTAGAAGCCAGAAAGCGGGTGAAAACTCTACTTTTTTGATGAAGGCTACTTCTCACGGCTTAAGTCACGGACATTACGATAAATTGACCATATCATATTATGACGACGGATATCCGATTCTCGTAGATTACGGATCTTCCCGTTTTCTCAATATAGTGGTGAAATATAACGGTGGTTACACTCCGCTCAATGACAAATACTCTATGAGTACAATTGCTCATAATACAGTAACGGTAGATAAAAAGAGCCACTATAACGGGGATATCAAAACCTCATCAAAATATTCACCTACAATCTACTGTTACGATATCTCAGATCCCAATATTATGGTTAGTTCAGCATTTGAGACCAATGCAACATCCGGAGTAAAAATGCAGCGCACAAATGCAGTTATAGAAAATCTGGGAGGTGTTCGAGTAATTCTGGACATCTTTAAATTGTCAAGCGAAAGTGAACACACTTATGACCTTCCTTTCTTTTATAACGGTGATATGATAAACCTCAATACACCTTATAAAAAGGCTGTAAACGAGATGACTACTTTTGGTGAGGACAATGGTTATGAGTTTCTCTGGAAGGAGGCAACAGCAAAACCTAATGGTTCTACGGTCTGTTTTACCTGGCTTAAAGGGAGAAGATTTTACAGTATAACAACTGTTACGGGCCATAAAACAGATCTATTCTTTGTTCGAACCGGCGCAAATGATCCCGATTACTATCTGAGAACAGACCCCGGGTTTATCATACGGGAGAACAACGCGAAGAACCACACTTTTGTATCTGCAATTGAGACCCACGGTATGTATGATCTTATTGTGGAGAAGACAGAGAATGCCGTTTCATCTGTTAAGTCTCTAAAGATTCTGGAAGATAACGATGACTACACATTAGTATTTATTGAGGTAAACGGAGATAAAGCAGAATTTAGAATTGATTATAACAAGGGTACATCAGAAAAAAAATGGACAATTAATAAATATCAACAATATAACAAAAAATAAAATTATGAAAACGAAAAGCGAAGGTTTTGTATTTGACAGTAAAGTACAGTGGGAAACAGTAGGAGAGGGACTCAACAGGAAAGTTCTGACCTACGATGGTCAGATAATGTTGGTCAGAGTTCACTTCAAAAAGGGTGCTGTTGGAGCACAACACGCACATTTTCACTCTCAGACCTCTTATGTTGTGAGTGGAAGTTTTGAGGTTAATCTCGACGATAAAAAGATGGTTTTAAAATCGGGAGACAGCTTTTACGTAGAGCCGGATCAGATTCACGGAGCAACTTGTCTTGAGGAGGGTGAGTTGATCGATGTATTCTCTCCTCACAGAGCAGACTTTTTAAAATAGTAAAAAAACAAAATATGAGGTTAAAAGATAAAGTTGCGGTAGTAACCGGCGGAGCCAGAGATTTGGGACGCGCAATCTCTGTGAAACTAGCATCCGAAGGTGCGAAAGTTGTCTTGAACTACTTTGACAACAAAGAAGATGCCGACACAACCTTAGAATTAATTGCAAATGCAGGGGGGAGAGCAATAGCCGTTCAGGGAGATATGACTAAGGCTGCAGATGTGAAAAATTTGTTTGACAGGAGTAAAAAGGAGTTTGGCGATAAGGTACATATACTTGTAAACGTGGTTGGTGGCTTGGTCGGTCGAAAACTAATTACAGAGCAGGATGAGGCCTGGTATGAGTTTTTGATGGATGTAAATATGCGTAGTGTGTTTCTCTGTACCAGAGAGGCAGTCTCCTGTATGAGTGCTGGAGGTTCTATTGTTAACTTCTCCTCTCAGGCAGCCAAAGATGGTGGCGGACCGGGAGCATCAATGTACGCAACAGCCAAAGCTGCAGTTATGTGTCACACAAGGTCTATGGCAAAGGAGTTGGGGCCTATGGGCATCAGAGTTAATGCTCTGGCACCGGGAATGATAGCAACCTCTTTCCACGACAGATTTACAAACCCTGCGGCTCGCGAAAATCTGGAAAAGAGTGTACCGCTAAGGCGTCAGGGAGCAGCGTCAGATATTGCAGACCTTGTTTGCTATCTCGCCTGTGATGAATCTGCATATATCACAGGAACAAATATTGACATAAACGGAGGAGCTCTCTTCTCTTAATATACAATAACAATTACTTAATCATAAATTATATGAAAAACAGAAAACTAATCAAAGTAGTGATTTTGATGTTGGGCAT
Source organism: Bacteroidales bacterium (assembly GCA_030695165.1). Classification (GTDB taxonomy): domain Bacteria; phylum Bacteroidota; class Bacteroidia; order Bacteroidales; family UBA932; genus Bact-08. The sequence goes on along the minus strand of JAUYTH010000302.1, from coordinate 6,707 downwards.
TATGTTGCTTTTCATCCAAAGTCTTTCTGCACAGAGTATCGGCCTCTCCGGAGTTGTTACTGCGGAGAACGGAGAGCCGCTAATCGGTGTGTCAGTTCTTGTTAAAGGTACCTCTAACGGAGTAGTTACGGGTATGCAAGGTGACTACGCTTTAAAAAATGTACCTGCAAACGGCACTCTAATCTTCTCCTATATTGGTTTTGCAACTATAGAGATTCCCGTTAACTCACAGCAGAGAGTAAATGTAGTTTTGAAGGAGGATCAGCTTCTGCTGGAAGAGCTTGTAGTTATCGGTTATGGCGTACAAAAGAAATCGCACCTTACCGGTTCAATTGCAAAAGTAAATACATCCGGATTAGAGGATGTACCTGTTTCACGTCTTGATCAGGCCCTGCAGGGAAAAGTTGCCGGTCTCAATATTCAGAACACCACATCTGAGGCGGGTGTAGCGCCAACAATCAGAGTTCGCGGAATGGGCTCTATCAGCGCCAGCTCTTCTCCATTGATTGTTGTAGACGGATACCCGATATCCGGAGGTCTGGAAATGGTTAACTCATCTGATGTTGAATCTATTGAAATCCTAAAAGATGCTGCATCGGCGGCTATTTACGGTTCACGTGCAGCAAGTGGCGTTATACTGATAACCACTAAAAGCGGCAGTGCAGATAAAGCAAGTTATAATATTAGAGTAAGTACCGGTATTAAAGAGATCTATAAAAATGTTGATAGGTATAATACTCAGGAGTACACAGATTTGCGTCGCTCTCAAAAAACTGCGTACGACACATATATGACCTCTATAGGAAGCTCTTCCAAATTGAATATCAATAATGACCTGGCCTCATACTCCGTTGGTGAGATGTTCGGTTTTAGAGACTGGCAAAAACTGGGACTACAATCTGCAAGAATATCAAACATTCAGGCAAATGTCTCTGATGGTAACGATAAGGTTAAATATTATATATCAGGTAATTACGACTATGATCAGGGAATTATGATCTATAGTGAGTATAATAAACTAAACTTGCGTGCAAAGATAGATGCCAAACTTTCAAAATATGTTCAGATTGGAATATCAATGACTCCTCAATACACCAAAAGACAGCGCCCTTCCAACTCCTCAGGAGGCTGGTATAACAACCTCATCAGAACCGGTGACTGGATGCCTGTATATCATACAAAAGAGAGTATTGATTTTATCACCGCACAAAGACCGACATTTGCCAAAAGAGTTGGTGACTATGTTATGGGTGCAGATTTTTCAAACTTGAAATACACCCTCAAAGATGGTACTATTGTCACTAATGCAACTCCCTGGAATACATCAGACAACAGCCCAATCAATATTGCAGATAAAACTACCTTTATTGAGGAGAACTTCAGCTTAAATACAAATAGCTACATAAATATTAATATTCTAAAGGGACTTACTTTCAGGTCTTCCAACGGTTTTTATATAAGCTATATGAACCAGGATTACTTTATTAAATCTGATGGTCTTAAACCGGGAGAACTTGCTAACGGAACCTATAAAAACGACCTGTTTCTGGATTTCTTATCTGAGAATACAATCAACTACTCAAAAAAGATAGGAAAACACGATATCAACCTATTGGCGGGTTATACAGCAAACCTTACTAAACACCGGACTGCTGCTATCGCAGGTACATTCGGAAATGACTATGTATCTACCTTCAATGCAGCTACTGCAATAACACAAACAAGCGCATCCGGAAGTATCCTCACTCAAACATATAAAGAGACCTTGGCTATGGAGTCTTACCTGGCTCGTATTAACTACTCTTATGCAGATAAATATCTCCTCTCGGCAAGTTGGAGAGCCGACGGCAGTTCAAAGTTCGGCCCGAATAACAGATTTGGATATTTCCCTTCAATATCTGTTGGATGGAGAGTATATGAAGAGGGTTTTATGAAAAACATCACTTGGATAGACAGACTAAAACTTCGTGGTAGTTACGGTGTTACAGGTAATAATAACATTGCAAACTACGCAGCATATAACACTCTAAGTCTTGTAAACTATCCTCTCGGGACAGGAACAGGTACAGTTGCACCGGGTTTCATCAACACGAACACCACCCTGGGCAACCGGTCGTTGACCTGGGAGCAGACAAACGAAGTGAATGCTGGAATAGATTTTTCTCTCTTTGACGGAAGGTTTAATATGGCTGTAGATTATTATAATTCAGAGACAAAATCTCTTCTATTGCAACAGGATATACCTTCAATCACAGGCTTCCTTAACTACTGGAATAACATTGGCAAGATCCGTAACTCAGGTATTGAGATAGAGGTAGATACTTACAATATTAGAACAAAAAAATTCACCTGGCAGACCGCTTTTAATATTGCAGCAAATAAAAATAAACTCCTTAGCCTGGGTGGAGATCAAACATTCAACCTTCAGTTAGGAGAGAGAAATGAGGGATATGCCGCAATTGTGGGGCAACCTGCAATTCAATACTATCAATTCAAAGTGATTGGAGTTTATATGACTCAGGCAGAGGCTCTTGCTTCCGGAATTTCCGGTGCAGCCGGTGGAACACTCAAAGTTTGGGATAATGGAGACAAGAAACTTGACCAAGAGGATAGAATGGTTGTTGGATCACCTTTCCCGGACTTTACCTGGGGTATAACAAATACATTCAAGTATGCCAATTTTGACCTCTCTTTCCTTATTCAAGGTTCGCAAGGTGGAGAGATTATGAATGGAGATATTAACTATGCAGAGACCCGCAGATATGTCAAGGGATACAACTATGCAAACTCGTGGCTTGCAGACGGAGTACAAGGTGACGGGAATACTCCAATAAACAGTGGTGGTATCAACTGGATGTGGACAGATTATGTTCTTGAGGATGGCTCATACGCTGCACTTCGTGAGATGACTTTAGGTTTTACATTAAAATCAAAATATGCAAAGAAGATTGGAATTAAGTCTTTAAGAGCTTATGTTTCAGGACAAAACTTATTCTTCTTAACTCCTAAGGGTTTCAGGCTTGTTAATCCTGAGGCAAGAACACAACCTACATCTGCATATGACTCTCCTTTGGTGGATGGTTACTCCCGCGGAGGATTCCCTCTTCAGAGAACCATTTCGTTTGGTATTAACTTCTCTTTATAAAACTATATAATACTGTATTATGAAAAATTACATATATAAAATACTCATAGTAAGTACTCTTTTTGTATTGATTAGCTCGTGCGAGCTGGAGTACTTTCCTGAATCTTCAATGAGTGAAGATGTTTACTATACAAATACCCAGCAGATTACTACAGGTCTTATTGCCTGCTACAATGGTCTAATGGGTGTTGTTAAAGAGGAGTGGCGCTTTTCGGAACTCAGGTCAGACAATGCACATCTGGAGTCGGTATCCTCAACTGATGCCAATAACGAAGAGCTTCGTCGTCTGGACCATATGACAGCAACAGCACAGGATAAATTTATATTTGACTTTTGCTGGGTTCCCACATATAAGGTAATCTCCAGATGTAATACAATTCTGGCAAAGATTGACAATGTTGCAGACCCCGATACAAAGGCAAAGATAAAGAGTGAGCTACTCTTCATAAGATCAATGATGTATTTTAATCTTACCCGTCAATTTGGAGAGGTGTGGCTTGTTACAGAGCCAATTACTGGAGAGCAGGCTTTAAAGATGAGCAAAAGCTCTGTAGATGCGATATATGCAAAGATTATTGAAGATCTTGAATTTGCGGCATCTGCTGCAGGTAAGTTGCCATACCCTACATTTACAACAACTGCAAATGTAACCAAACAGCCAACTTCAGAGGTTGGCCGTGCAACTGTTTATGCTGCTAAAGCATTACTTGCCAAGGTATATCTTACAAGAAAGAACTATGCTGGTGTTAAATCCAATCTTCAACCGATAGTTCAGGATTACGGAACATCCGGTATGGTGGCATTTAACCTAATATTCTCCACCAGCAATGAGATGAACAAAGAGATACTCTTTGCTGTCAGGTTTAAAGCAGGTGGTCTTGGGATAGGAGCTCCATTTGTAAACTACTTTGCAGCACGTAACTCATCTTCAACCATAGTAGTTGGAAATGGAATGGGATATAATACACCAACGGAAGGACTTACAGATATATTGGGCAACGTTACAACCTGGAGAACAACCTCAGGCGGAACGCCTATAGACCCTATCGCAACTGTACGTAACTTAACTGATAGAAGAAATGCAGTTACTATATCATTCTTTAACAACAATGTTTGGTGGACATCAAAATTCTGGGAGTCTCCTACAGCAGTTCTATTACTCAATGATGCTGAGACTGACTGGCCTGTTATACGTTACGCAGATGTTCTTCTTATGTATGCAGAGGCACTCAACAGTGGGGCAGATAACGATCAAAATGGTGCAAGAAACTTTGTGAATGCAGTTCGTACAAGAGCAGGTTTGCCTGCACTTGATGTTGCATTAACTTCGAATAAAACAGCTATGCACACTGCAATCCTGGCAGAGAGACGTTTGGAGCTGGCATTTGAAAATCATAGATATTTTGATATGCTCAGAGAGGGTAACCAATACGTTGTAAGTACGTTAAACACACAATTTACTAATGAAAACTTCTATAGAAGTTATACCCAAGGCAGAGGCCCATCAACAATATCGGAGTCAAATATTTTGCTCCCAATTCCTCTAAATATGGAGAAACTCTATTAGGAGATGAACTACAGCTGCAAAGTATTATTTCTGGTAATAAACCTGTTCTGGACAGCCTCTCTGGTTGAGGCTCAGAGTACAATTACATATAATGACCAGAGATTACTCGAACTAAAGAGAGCCTTTTTAAGAAACGACGAGAAAGTTGTCGCATACATCAATGCAATAATCGAATCATCGGAACACTATTTTTCGGAAAAACCTTTAAATATTGTTTCAGATAAGAGGAGATTTGCTCCAAGCAGAGACCCACGCGACTATATCTCTCTCTCCAGATATTGGTGGCCCGATCCTGATACAAAGGACGGGCTGCCCTATATCCGGCACGATGGAGAATCAAATCCGGAGCTTGAAGAGTATGATTACAGAAAGATTACCCGTCTTGAGAGCACTGTTACTAACCTTGGAATGCTCTACTATATTACAGGTAATGAGAGGTATGCCGCCAGAGCCTCACAGATTCTTAATGAGTGGTTCTTGGACCCTGTTACCGGTATGAATCCAAATATGGTCTATGCACAATATGTTCCAGGTATGACCTATCTTAGGGGTACAGGTATTCTGGATGCTCGCTCTATCGTCTATGCGCTAAACGGTGCTATGCTAATAGAGGGAAGTAAATTCTGGAGCAATACCCAAAAGGAGGCTCTTACAAGTTGGGTAAAAGCATTTCTCTACTGGATGCATAACAGCACTCAGGGAGGACTTGAGCGGAACGCTGCAAACAATCACGGTCTTTGGTATGATATAATCCGTATGGGATTACTCTACTATACAGATGACTACCCTCAGGTAAAACAGGTTATAGAAACCTCACTATGTAACAGACTCGACTTGCAGCAAGAGAGCGACGGAAGTTTTCCTCACGAACTTGCCAGAACATTGGGGCTCAGTTATACTGCTTTTGCTCTGGATGCATTTTATGAGGCTAATGAAATTGCTTTAAAAGTGGGAATAGACTTATGGAGTATCACCACACCAAAAGGTAGGTCAATTGCAAAAGGGGTTGAGTTTGCATACCCATTTTTTCTTGAACCTCATAAATGGGTTTATCAGCAGATATCACCATTTGAGACCGACAGAGGAGCAATGATTCTTTACATAGCAGGTTTAAAACTCAACAAGAGAGAGTACACCGAAGCTGCTAAAAAGATTGGATATACTACTAAACCCTCTTTTAAATCGCTACTATATATAGATATAAATAACTGATAATATGAATTTACTAAGAAAATTCACAACTATAATACTCCTATCTGTCTCTATTGCGGGTTGCTCAAAAAGTGATAAAATCATCTCATTAATGTATGATGATTCATTGCTTAAAGCAGCTAAAGATGCAATCTCTGCAAATGACAGCGCTATTATGCCTAAATACGCAGATTTTATAAATTATGTAGACTCTGTTACTCTAATTATGGAGCCACTCAGTGTTGTTAAGGATAAAAAAAGGGTGGCCCCAAGCAAAGATCCCAGGGACTATATTACACTCTCTCCATACTGGTGGCCGGACTCAACCGTAGAGGGAGGGGTTCCTTACATCCGCAGAGACGGAGAGAGAAATCCAGAAGTTTACGAGTATCTGGAGCGGGTCAACAGCACAATATTTGCAGAATCAGTTCAACTCTTGGCAGTTGCATACTATCTAACCGATAATGAGAAGTATGCAGAAAAGTGCGCCCATATGTTACGTGTGTGGTTCCTGGACTCTGTAACCGGAATGAACCCAAATATGACATATTCTCAAACCGTTCCCGGAATGGTTGAAATAAGAGGCACTGGTATTATTGATGCCCGCAGAATTGCAGGTGCACTCAATGGTGCAAAGATGATAGAGAACTCTCCATCCTGGACTCAAGAGGATAGATTAAAACTTAAGGATTGGGCAAATTCATTCAGATATTGGCTGGAGAATAGTGTTAACGGTCTAAAGGAGGCTCAGGCACCTAATAACCACGGTCTTTGGTATGAAGTTACGCATCAGGCAGTTGTTAT
>JAUYTH010000301.1 GCA_030695165.1 Bacteroidales bacterium | reverse complement strand
ATAAAGAAAATAGTTAAAGCTAAGAATAACAAGTAATTATGCCAACAATTCAACAGTTAGTTCGCAAGGGACGTGAAGTCATTGTAGAGAAAAGCAAATCTCGTGCACTTGATTCATGCCCTCAGAGACGCGGAGTATGTGTACGTGTATACACTACAACTCCTAAGAAACCAAACTCAGCTATGCGTAAAGTAGCTCGTGTACGCCTTACAAATCAGAAAGAGGTGAACGCGTATATACCGGGTGAAGGTCATAACCTTCAGGAGCACTCTATTGTGCTTGTTCGCGGTGGTCGTGTGAAAGATCTTCCTGGTGTTCGTTATCACATCCTTCGCGGTGCACTTGACACTGCCGGTGTAGACGGACGTAAACAGAGCCGTTCACTTTACGGAACTAAAAGGCCTAAGAAAGGCGCCGTTAAAGCTGCGGTAAAGAAAAAGTAATAATAAATTCAATTAAAAGTAATGAGAAAAACGAAGCCTAAAAAGAGGATTCTGCTTCCCGACCCAAAATTTCACGACTCTTATGTAACAAGATTTGTGAACAACCTTATGATTCAGGGAAAGAAGAGTATCGCCTACCGCATCTTCTACGATGCACTTGACATCATCGGCGAAAAGATGAAAGATTCTGACAAGGCTCCTTTAGAGATCTGGAAAAAAGCATTAGAGAATGTAACACCACAAGTTGAGGTAAAAAGCCGCAGGGTTGGTGGAGCAAACTTCCAGGTTCCTACAGAGGTGCGTCCCGAAAGGAAAATTTCAATCTCGATGAAAAACCTTATTATGTACGCACGCAAACGTTCTGGCCACACTATGGCCGACAAACTTGCCGCAGAGATAATGGCAGCCTTTAACAACGAGGGTGCTTCTTACAAGAGAAAAGAGGATATGCACAAAATGGCGGAGGCTAACAAGGCGTTTGCACATTTCCGTTTTTAAGCACCAAATAGTACCACTATCCAAATAAATGGCAAGAGATTTAAAATATACAAGAAATATCGGCATAATGGCTCACATTGATGCCGGTAAGACTACTACTTCCGAACGAATTCTTTTTTACACAGGTAAAACTCACAAAATAGGCGAAGTTCACGACGGAGCCGCAACAATGGACTGGATGGTTCAGGAGCAGGAGAGGGGAATAACAATCACCTCTGCAGCTACAACAGCATTCTGGGACTACAATGGAGACCTGTATCAGATTAACCTTATAGACACCCCGGGACACGTAGATTTTACAGTTGAGGTCGAGAGATCACTTCGTGTACTTGATGGTACTGTTGCCACATTCTGCGCCGTTGGTCGCGTTCAGCCTCAATCTGAGACTGTTTGGCGTCAGGCAGATAAGTATCACGTTCCCAAAATGGCTTATGTAAACAAAATGGACCGTACCGGCGCCGATTTCTTTGCTGTTGTCGAAGAGATAAACAGTAAGTTGGGTGCCAATGCAGTTCCGATTGCACTTCCTATCGGGGCTGAAGATAAATTCGAGGGGATAATTGACCTTATTACAAATAAAGCATACTATTACGACCAGGACAATAAAGAGCTTATAAACTATGTCGTAAAAGAGGTACCTGCAAATATGGTTGCAGAGGCAGCTGAGTGGAGAGGTAAACTGGTTGAGTCAATTGCAGAGTACAACGATGCAATACTTGAGAAGTTCTTCGACGATCCTGACTCTATATCCGACACCGAAATCATAGATGCACTTCGCAAAGCTACCATAGATATGGCAGTTGTACCTGTGACGTGCGGCTCATCATTCAAAAATAAAGGTGTTCAGTATCTGCTGGATTCTGTGATGCGCTACCTGCCATCACCACTCGACATCGGTGACATTAAGGGTATCAACCCGGACACAGAAAAAGAGGAGATCCGCAAAACAGATATCAAAGAGCCATTCTGCGGTCTTGTTTTCAAGATTGCAACCGACCCTTTTGTGGGACGTCTGGCATATATCAGAGCTTACTCCGGAAAACTTGATTCGGGATCTTATGTCCTTAATACACGCTCCGGCAAGAAAGAGAGAGTTGCCCGTCTCTACCAGATGCACTCAAACAAACAGAACCCAATTGAATTTGTTGAGGCAGGTGATATCTGCGCTGCTGTTGGCTTCAAGGAGCTTCGCACAGGCGATACCGTTTGTCTTGAGAGCAAACCAATCGTTCTTGAATCTATGTCTTTCCCGGATCCTGTTATCGGTCTTGCAGTTGAGCCAAAAACTCAGAAAGATCTTGATAAACTGGGAATGGCACTCTCTAAACTATCGGAAGAGGATCCTACATTTACAGTTCGCACCGACCACGAAACCGGGCAGACTATAATCAGCGGAATGGGTGAACTCCACCTGGAGATTATCGTAGACCGTCTTAAGAGGGAGTTTGGAGTGGAGATTAACCAGGGTGCTCCTCAGGTTAACTACAAAGAGGCTATCCGTTCAACCGTTCAGCATCGCGAGGTATTCAAGAAGCAGACCGGTGGTAGAGGTAAGTTTGCAGATATTATCTTTGAGATAGGACCTGCAGATGAAGGTATCTCGGGACTTCAGTTCATAGATGAGGTAAAAGGCGGTAATATCCCAAGAGAGTATGTACCATCTGTTGAGAAGGGCTTCAAAGCTGCTCTCTCAAATGGTGTTCTTGCAGGATATGAGGTAACATCCCTTAAGGTTGTTCTTAAGGATGGTTCATTCCACGCAGTTGACTCAGATGCACTTTCGTTTGAAATTTGTGCAAGACAGGCATTCCGTAAGGCTTGCCCTAAAGCGCACCCTTATATCCAGGAGCCAATTATGTCTCTAGAAGTTGTTACACCGGAAGATTATCTTGGAGATGTAATCGGTGACCTTAACAAACGCAGGGGCCAGATAAACAATATGGACTCAAAAGGTAATGCAAGGATAGTAAAGGCAAAAGTGCCTCTTTCGGAGCAGTTTGGTTATGTAACCATACTGCGTACCCTCTCATCCGGACGCGCTACCAGCACAATGGAGTTCTCTCACTATACCGAACTTCCTGCTAATCTTGCAAAAGAGGTTATTGAGAAAGCCGGCGGAAAGAAATTTGATAACGACCAAGACGAATAAAAAGAGAAAAATTAAAGATATGAGCCAAAAAATAAGAATTAAGCTAAAATCTTACGATCATATGCTCGTTGATAAATCGGCAGATAAGATCGTTAAAACAGTAAAAGCTACCGGTGCTGTTGTAAGTGGCCCAATTCCACTTCCTACAGACAAGAAGATCTTCACTGTAAACCGCTCTACCTTCGTTAACAAGAAGGCTCGCGAGCAGTTCGAACTGAACTCTTTCCGCCGTCTGCTGGACATCTACAGCTCAACTCCAAAAACAGTTGATGCATTGATGAAACTTGAACTTCCAAGCGGAGTTGAAGTAGAGATCAAAGTGTGATAAAGAAGTTTGAAAAAATTGAAATAGTGGCTGTATTTAATAATAGGAGTTAAGAGATTTTTATTATTTTTGCAGTCCGTTTCGGGCCCATAGCTCAGTTGGTTAGTAGCACCTGACTCATAATCAGGGGGTCGCTGGTTCAAGCCCAGCTGGGCCCACTTTCGGGAGTGAAGTAATTCACTCCCTTTTCTTTTTTACTGGGCTTGAAAGTTACCTCCTTTCAGTCGGTGCTCTCGGCCTGCGGCCTCGGGTCAAGCCCAGCTGGGCCCATCGTTTTCTACCCACCCCCAAACCCCCTCCCTGGAGGGGGCTTTGCAGCTAAAGCTGCGAATTCAATTTTTCATTGACTCACACTTTATAGCTGTTTATAACAATAATTGCTAATTTTGAATTTAATAACACTAATTAACAGAAAACGTAGTGTAAAATATTTCTGTTATGATTCCAAAATAGGTCTCAATCTTAGCTACTCAACCAATTTGCAGATAACGAAATTGGTTTGGGATGGCGTAGAATATAAAATAGAAAATAAAAATCAGGTAATCCTTAATAATGAGAAATCAGATCAAACTCTAATGAAGAAAACACTTATAATCAGCGGCATAATTTTAGCCGCAGCAATCATTACACTTGTTGTGATAAACAAGATTGTATCAAAAAAGGATACATCAACCCTTTATGTTGAATCCATAAGAGGTCAATTTGACATTATTGTCACTACTACAGGAGAGTTACAGGCAAAACAGTCGACCGAAATTTATGGTCCTGAGATGGCACAGGGCAGAAACTTCAGGTCTATGGAGATTAAGATAACTGATCTGGTTCCGGAAGGGACAGAGGTTAAACAAGGCGATTACGTGGCAACTCTTGACAGAACATCCTTTGATAACAGCCTAAAGGAAGAGCTTGAAAAGCTGAGGTCATTAGAAACCAATATGGAGATGAAGCTTCTTGACACAACCGTAAATCTAAGCAACTTAAGGGATAATGTGAAAAATCTCACATATACAGTTGAAGAGGCAGAAATTACACTGCAGCAGTCTAAATATGAACCTCCAACAACGATACGTCAGGCAGAACTCTCTCTCGATAAAGCAAAGCGGTCACTGGAACAGTCTCAAAGAAGCTATAGCTTAAAGGTAGAACAGGCAAAATCAGATATAAGATCCTTAAAAGCCAGCCTTGTAGATCAGCGTATAAAAGTAAGTGACCTTCAGGAGGTCTTGTCAAATTTCGTTATTAAAGCACCATCGGCAGGGATGATTATCTATAAAAGGGACAGAGGAGGGTCAAAAAGAAAAATTGGTTCTTCAATAAATCCGTGGGATAATGTAGTTGCCACACTTCCAGATATGACCTCTATGATATCTAAGACCTATGTTAACGAAATTGATGTAAGCAAAGTTAAACTGGACCAAAAAGTTGAGATAATAGTAGATGCATTTCCCGATAAATCCTATTCCGGAATTGTAAGAAGTGTTGCTAACATTGGTGAGCAATTACCAAATGCCGATGCTAAAGTATTTGAGGTAAACATAGAGGTAGAGGGATCCGATCCGATTTTAAGACCGTCTATGACAACTGGTAACAAGATAATTACCAAAACTATTCCAGATGTTATCTATATTCCTATGGAGTGTGTTCAGGCCGGGACAGACAGTATCCCGTTTGTTTATATGAAAAACAGGAAAAAACAGATTGTAGTTTTAGGAGACTCTAATGAGAACGATGTCATTATCGAACATGGCCTTAATGCAGGAGAAAAGATTTATCTAAGCATTCCTGAAGATGCCGAAAGGTTTAATTTAGTTGGGCAGGAGTTGATATCTGTAATAAAGGATAAGATAAAAGCATTAAAGGAGGAGGAGAAGCGTATTAGGATGGAGGCAGAAAAAGCCAAAGTAAAAAGAGGAGGAACAATGAACATTACGCCAGAAATGATGAATCAATTCCAAAACAACAGAAACAGACAGCCAAGAGGAGAGGTTAATACCAGAGACACCTCCTCTGCCAGACCTAGAAGAAACTTACAGCAAAGTCCTCAAAACAGAAATTAAAATGTTTAAATTTATATACCGGTACTTTCATGATATTGAAATTGCTATAGAATCACTTGTTTCCAATAAACTAAAGTCGGTTCTGACAGCTCTTGGAATTATATTTGGTGTTGCTGCAGTAATAGCTATGCTTGCCATTGGAAAGGGGGCAAAGCAGGAGATTATGGAGCAGATGAAAATGGTTGGAGTCAACAATATTATTATTAATCCGATAATTGAAGACAAATCCTCTTCAAGCGAAGAGGGAGAAAAACAGCAGAAGAAATTCTCACGAGGATTGAATATGCTCGACGTAGATGCCATAAAGGAGACACTCCCATCGGTTAAGAGAATTAGCCCCGAAATATCATTCACGTCAAACGCAATGCTCAATGGCGTAAAATATAGCGCCAAACTAGTCGGGGTATCAAATGACTATTTTTATTTATATAATCTTCCTTTGGTGGAGGGAGCTTTTTTTAATGAGTATCAGGAGAAGAATGGCATACAAGTCTGTATTATAGGTGCTAACATACGGGCGAAATTCTTTAGTAAAATCAATCCACTCAACCAGTATATAAAATTTAACGGTATCTGGCTTAAGGTAATAGGCGTACTCCAGAAAACAAATGTCACCCTCACCGGATTTGAGGAGAAGGGTGTGAACGTCTACAACGACAACATCTATATTCCAATTCAGACGTTGTTATTAAGATATCAGAACAGAGCGCTCCTTAATACAAAAATGGTTTCGGAGGTGAGCACTGTAAGTTTTTTCGGCGGAGGTGGTGGTATGGGACGAATTGTTATAAACACTTCCGATGCAACAAGCAACACCGAAACAAATTACAATCAGCTGGACAGAATAGTGGTGCAGGTACACGAGACAGAACAGCTTGCTACTACAACCGAAGTTCTGAGCCGGATGTTGACAAGGCGCCATACAGGAGTGAAGGATTTTGAGATAACCGTGCCTGAATTGCTTCTCAAGCAACAACAGCGGACAAAAGACGTTTTCAATATTGTTTTAGGAGCGATAGCAAGTATCTCTCTTATCGTTGGAGGTATCGGAATTATGAACATAATGTTCGCCTCTGTTATGGAAAGGATTAAGGAGATAGGTACAAGAATGGCTCTTGGAGCGAAGAAGATGGACATTGTAGTACAATTTCTTGCAGAAGCGGTTCTTATTAGTGTCAGCGGAGGTTTTATAGGAGTGTTTATTGGGGTTATAATGGCTAAGCTGATTGAACAGTTGGCGGGAATAATGACTATAGTATCGTTTTTTTCTGTTTTTATTGCTTTCGGAGTCTCTGTGAGCATAGGAATAATATTTGGCTATTCACCGGCAAAGAGAGCGTCAGAAAGAGACCCGATTGAATCATTGAGATATGAATAAATTATTAAAAATGAATAAATTACTTTTGATTTCGATAGTAACATTGCTTCTCTTTTCAACAAAGAAAATCAATGCTCAGGAGGTTATAAAACTCACTTTCCAGGAGGTTATAAAACTCTCCGAAGAACAATCACCTAATGCACTTATGGCCAAGCACACATACCGCGCGAGTTACTGGAACTACCGGACATTTGTTGCACAGTACAGACCCTCTCTCACGCTTACCGGAACAACACCCGACTATAGTACTGCCTATGATAAAGTATGGAATTCTCAATTTGAAAGGTGGGATTATAAAGCAACAAATATAATAAGCAACTATTCATCACTCGTCCTTTCTCAAAACATCGGTTTTACAGGCGGTTCAATATCTCTCTCTTCCGATCTTACACTATATAACGATATTGAGAACAATTCACACAGGTTTATATCCTCTCCAATAAATATAGGCTTAACACAACCTTTGTTTCGATACAATGCCCTTAAGTGGCAAAAGAAGATAGAACCCCTACGGTATCAAGCTGCAAAAAAAACCTTCATTACAAGCATAGAATCTGTACACCAACAAGCCGTTTCTTTTTTTTTCTCGCTTGCACTTGCACAGATCAATAAGCAGATTGCCGATATAAACTATTCTAATGCAGATACTCTCTGGAGGATATCCAAGGGACGATATGAACTTGGAACAATTGCAGAAGATGAGCTATTACAGATGCAGCTATCGTGGCTCAATGCTGAGACATCAAGAAAAGAGGCAGAAATAAATCTCAGGGACAGGGAGATAAGAATGAGGTCTTTTTTAGGATTTAATGAAAATGTCCGGTTGGAACTTACACTCCCTACAGAGATTCCATCCTTGCAGGTTAGTATCCAGGAGGTCTTTGATCTTGCAATGACAAATAACCCGGAGATACTAACCCAGCAACTTAAGTTACTAGCAGCCCAAAGCAATGTGGCACAAGCAAAAGCAGAAAGTGGATTTAATGCGAACCTTATTGCTTCATTTGGATTACGCGATCAGGACCCCAATTTTAGACTTGCCTATTCTGATCCGAATCAACAACAGAGAATAAGAATAGGTTTTTCTTTTCCGATTCTGGACTGGGGCCTTGGCAGGGGCAAATATAAAATGGCCAAATCTAGTCTGGAACTTGCACAGGTTCAGTCACAACAGGCGATTGCCGACTTCCAGCAAAATCTTTTTCTTGATGTAGAGAAGTTCAATCTCCAGGCAGCTCAGGTAGGAATTGCCGCAAAATCCGATACTGTAGCTCAAAAAATGTTTGAAGTAACAAAACAGAGGTTTCTTATCGGGAAAATTTCAGTGCTTGAACTTAATAACGCGGATTCAAAAAAAGACCAGAATAAGCGGGCATATGTCCAATCACTACAGAACTACTGGAACTTTTTCTATAATCTCCGTAGCCTTACTTTATACGATTTTGTCAACAAGAGGCCACTCGAAACAGATTATGACAATCTGATCAAATAATATTTTCCCACACCGGATATGTCAATTTTTCGCTCTATCCTTATTCAATAAATACAAGTATTGAATCTATGATAACCAACAATTGATAGAGCGCAGTATGATCCCTTATCAAATGACGGTATTAAATAAAATTAATTTATATTTATGTGATATAATTCTATTTCAAAAACCGTAAAAAGGTATCTGCTTTTAATACAATGACAAAAAACACAAACTCTTTATTAACAATTATCTTTGGATTATTCATTATAACCAGTTGTACTAATAATCAAGCAATTAAAAATAAAAAAAGTATTGACCATTGGGAGTTGAATAATCTAAAGGGGTTGGTTCAATCGTCAAATGAAACTATTTATTCATTTGTTGAAAATTCGGATGATCTTCAAAAAGAAGAATCGCGCTTCGTTTTGTTTAATGAGAATGGGAAGTTAATAGAAGAGATTACTTTTAATGCCGTTGACAATCTGGAAAGTAAATTTAAATACACGTATAATGACAGAGGAGAGAGGATTGAAGAGATTGAGTACAATTCA